>JAFYLG010000159.1 GCA_017537225.1 Lachnospiraceae bacterium | reverse complement strand
GGGCCATCAGCCGTAACCGTTACTGGGGCACCCCTCTGAATATCTGGGAGTGCGAGTGCGGTCATCAGCATGCCATCGGCAGCATCGAAGAGCTGAAGAACCTGTCGAACAACTGCCCTGAGGATATCGAGCTGCATCGTCCCTTCATCGACAACGTGACCATTCCTTGTCCTCACTGTGGCAAGGAGATGCATCGTGTTCCTGAAGTAATCGACTGCTGGTTCGACTCTGGCTCCATGCCTTTTGCTCAGCACCACTATCCTTTTGAAAATCAGGAGCTGTTCCATGAGCAGTTCCCGGCCCAGTTTATTTCTGAGGCCGTTGACCAGACCAGAGGCTGGTTCTACTCTCTGCTGGCTATCTCTACCCTGTTGTTTAACGAGGCTCCTTACAAGAACGTTATCGTTCTGGGCCACGTACAGGATAAGGACGGACAGAAGATGAGTAAGTCCAAGGGCAATGCCGTGGATCCTTTCGAATCTCTGGAGAAGTACGGTGCGGACGCCATCCGCTGGTACTTCTACATCAACAGTGCCCCCTGGCTGCCTAACCGTTTCCACGGTGATGCCGTAGTAGAGGGTCAGAGAAAGTTCATGGGTACCCTGTGGAATACCTATGCTTTCTTCGTACTGTATGCCAACATCGATGAATTCGATGCTACCAAGTATACTCTGGATTACGATAAGCTGTCCGTAATGGATAAGTGGCTGCTGTCCAAGCTGAACACCATGGTGAAGACCGTAGACAACCACCTGGAGAACTATCGTATCCCCGAGGCTGCCAGAGCCCTGCAGGCATTCACCGACGACATGAGCAACTGGTATGTTCGTCGTTCCCGTGAACGTTTCTGGGCTAAGGGTATGGAGCAGGATAAGATCAATGCTTACATGACTCTGTACACCGCTCTGGTGACCACCGCCAAGGCCGCTGCTCCCATGATCCCCTTCATGGCAGAGAATATCTACCGCAACCTGGTTTGCAACATCGATGCTACTGCCCCTGAGAGCGTACATCTGTGTGATTTCCCTGCTGTCAACGAGGCATGGATCGACAAGGCTCTGGAGGACAACATGGACGAAGTACTGCGTGCCGTAGTACTGGGCCGTGCCTGCCGTAACAACGCCAACATCAAGAACCGTCAGCCCATTGGCCGTATGTTTGTCAAGGGTGCTCCGGCTCTGGATCGTTTCTATCAGGAGATCATCGAGGACGAGCTGAATGTAAAGGCTGTGGAGTTTACCGACGACGTAAGAGCGTTCACTTCCTACTCCTTCAAGCCTCAGATGCGTACCCTGGGTCCTAAGTACGGCAAGCTGCTGGGTGCCATTCGTGGCTACCTGGCAGAAGTGGACGGCAACGCTGCCATGGATGCTCTCAATGAGACCGGTGAGCTGACCTTTGAAGTAAACGGCCAGTCCGTAGTTCTGACCAAGGACGACGTGCTGATCGATGCTGCTCAGGTTCCCGGTTTTGTATCTGAGAGCGAACGCGACATGACTGTAGTGCTGGATACCAACCTGACTGCTGAACTGCTGAAGGAAGGTATGATCCGTGAGATCATCAGCAAGGTACAGACCATGCGTAAAGAAGCCGGTTTCGAAGTGATGGATCACATCACCGTATACCAGGCAGGCAATGACACCATCGCCGCTCTGCTGGAAGAAAACAAGGCAGAGATCGGCGCCGAAGTACTGGCTGACAACATCGTATGCGGCCAGGCTCAGGGCTATGTAAAAGAGTGGAACATCAACGGTGAAAAGACTACTCTGGGCGTAGAAAAGATCGGTTAATTACCAGAAAAGATTGGAAAATTTCCATGATTACAACGAAGAGCCTGCGCCAGGAAAACACTGCGCGGGCCTTCGGTTTGTATAAAGAAAAGGCGAAAAGCCAAAAAGACCAAACACACAAATAGCAAAAATAAAAAGGGAAACACCCTACAACTAAATACATACAATAGGAAAATCAAGGCCAAAAGCTGAGAAAAACAAAAGCTAAAAACAAAAGCCAAAACAAACAACGGGGACAGATTCATACCCCGCTTACTCAAACTAAAAGAATAAAAGACGAAGTAAGGAGTAAAAGACCAATGAATCACACATTTAACAAAGAAGAGTTTAAGCAGTCCGTAGAGAGCATGTTGAAGGCTCTGTATCGTAAGAGCCTGTCTGATGCTACCCAGCAGCAGATCTTCCAGGCTGTATGTTACGCTATCAAGGAAGAAATCGTTGATAACTGGATGGCTACTCATCAGGCTTACAACGAAAACGATTCCAAGATCGTATACTACATGTCCATGGAATTTTTGATGGGCCGCGCTCTGGGTAACAACCTGATCAACATGGGTGCTTACGAAGGTGTGAAGGAAGCTCTGGAAGAAATGGGCCTGGATCTGAATGTGATCGAGGATCAGGAGCGCGACTACGCTCTGGGCAACGGCGGTCTGGGCCGTCTGGCTGCCTGCTTCCTGGATTCCCTGGCTACTCTGGGCTATCCTGCCTACGGCTGCGGTATCCGTTATAAGTACGGTATGTTCAAGCAGCAGATCCGCGATGGTTACCAGATCGAAGCTCCCGACAACTGGTTAAAGCATGGCAATCCTTTTGAGATGCGTCGTGATGAGTACACCTACGAAGTAAAGTTCGGTGGTCACATCCAGCACATCATCGATGATGAGGGCCGTGATCAGTACGTTCAGGAGGACTACCAGTCTGTACTGGCTGTTCCCTACGATCTGCCTATCATCGGTTACGGCAACAACGTAGTAAACACTCTGCGTATCTGGGATGCCGAGCCTATCAACACCTTCAGCCTGGAGTTCTTCGACAAGGGTGACTACCAGAAGGCTGTTGAGCAGGAGAACCTGGCTAAGAATATCGTAGAGGTTCTGTACCCCAACGATAACCACTATGCCGGTAAGGAACTGCGTCTGAAGCAGCAGTACTTCTTCATCTCCGCCAGCGTTCGTGCTGCCGTAGATCGTTACAAGAACCTGCATGACGGCGACGTTCGCAAGATGTACGAGAAGGTTTGCTTCCAGCTGAATGATACTCATCCTACCGTAGCAGTCCCCGAACTGATGCGTGTACTGATCGATGAGGAAGGTCTGGGCTGGGATGAGGCTTGGAACATCACCACCAAGGTTTGCGCTTACACCAACCACACCATCATGGCAGAAGCTCTGGAGAAGTGGCCTATCGACCTGTTCTCCCGTCTGCTGCCTCGTATCTACCAGATCGTAGAGGAGATCAACCGTCGTTTCACCCACGAGATCCGCAGCCGTTACCCCGGCAACGAGGAGAAGATCGAGAAGATGGCCATCCTGTACAATGGTCAGGTTCGCATGGCTTATCTGGCTATCGCCGGCAGCTTCTCTGTCAACGGTGTAGCTCGTCTGCACACCGAGATCCTGAAGAATCAGGAGCTGAAGCACTTCTATGAGATGATGCCCTGGAAGTTTAACAACAAGACCAACGGTATCACTCAGAGACGTTTCCTGCTGCACGGCAACCCTCTGCAGGCTGCCTGGATCACCGACAAGATCGGCGACAGCTGGATCACCAACCTGCCCGACATCGAGGGTATGGCTACCTACGCTGACAACGGCGCTGCCCGCGAGGAGTTCCGTCAGATCAAGCGTCAGAACAAGCTGCGTCTGGCTGCTTACATCAAGGCGCACAATGGCGTAGAGGTAAATCCTGACTCCATCTTCGACGTTCAGGTTAAGCGTCTGCACGAGTACAAGCGTCAGTTGATGAACATCATGCACGTAATGTACCTGTACAACAAGGTGAAAGAGAACCCTTCCATCGACATGGTTCCTCGTACCTTCATCTTTGGTGCCAAGGCTGCAGCCGGCTATCGTCGTGCTAAGCTGACCATCAAACTGATCAACTCCGTAGCTGACGTGATCAACAACGATCCCGAGATCAACGGCAAGATCAAGGTAGTGTTCATCGAGGACTACCGCGTATCCAATGCCGAGATCATCTTTGCTGCCAGTGATGTCAGCGAGCAGATCTCCACTGCTTCCAAGGAGGCTTCCGGTACCGGTAACATGAAGTTCATGCTGAACGGTGCTGTGACTCTGGGTACCATGGACGGTGCTAACGTAGAGATCGTAGAAGAGGTTGGCGCTGAGAATGCCTTCATCTTCGGTCTGTCTTCCGACGAGGTTATCAACTACGAGCAGCGTGGTGGCTACTATCCCATGGAGATCTACAACAACGACGCCGATGTTCGCAAGGTATTGAACCAGATGATCGATGGCACTTTTGCCAAGGGTGACAAGGAGATGTTCCGCGAGCTGTACGATTCCCTGTTAAACAGCTGGGGCGGCGGCCGTCCTGACTGCTACTTCATGCTGAAGGACTTCCGTTCTTACGCTGAAGCTCAGGAGCGTATCGACAAGGCGTACCGCAATCAGGAGTGGTGGGCTAAGGCTGCCATCCTGAACATTGCCAAGTCCGGTAAGTTCACCTCCGACCGTACCATTCAGCAGTACGTTGATGAGATCTGGCATCTGGAGAAGATCGAGATCAACAAATAAATATTCCATCATTTCTTGTGATAAGTGAATGAATATCAAGTCCGCTGTGGGAATCCCTACGGCGGACTTTTTATTGTAGATATGCGAAATGTAATGTGGGAAATCCTCGTTGACGGAATCCAAAAATATGGTTATATTGATGATAGAAGTATTATGAGCAATTGTACCAAAATATAGATGCGAAAGTAAAAGGAGAAAACAAGTATGAGTACGATCGTAATCGTAGGTTCCGGTATGATGGGTTCTGCCCTGTCTGTGCCTCTGAGCGACAATGGTCACGAGGTGCGCCTGGTAGGTACCCCTCTGGATGGTGCTATTGTAAAGCATGGTAAGGAGACTGGCGCACATCTGACTATGAAGAGACAGTTGCCTGCTGCCGTAAAGTGGTATCCCTTTGAAGAAGTAGCTGAGGCTATGGAAGGCGCAGATCTGTATGTCAATGGTGTCAGCAGTTTTGGTCTGGATTGGTTTATCCAGGAGATGGTGCCTCGCATTCCCGAGAGCCTGCCGGTATTGTCGGTGACCAAGGGTATGATGAATCTGCCCGACGGTACCCTGATCTCTTATCCTGAATTGTTGGAGCAGAGTACAGATAAGAAGATTTCTTTCAATGCCATCGGCGGTCCCTGCACCAGTTATGAACTGGCAGACAGAGATTTTACTCACGTATCTTTCTGTGGTCGCGACATGGAGATGCTGCGCTGGATCAAGTCTCTCTTTGAGACCGAATATTACAACATCAGTCTGTCTACGGATGTTCGCGGTGTAGAGTGTGCTGTGGCTATGAAGAATGCTTATGCCCTGGCCGTTGGTCTGGCCATCGGTATGTCTTATGCCAGAGAAGGCAAGGAGATCGAGCATTATAACTCTCAGGCTGCCCTTTTTGGACAGAGTGTGGTAGAAATGAATAAGTTGCTGGATCTGTGTGGCGGCGATCCTTCCAATGTGCGTCTGGCAGCAGGTGACCTGTATGTTACCGTGTTTGGTGGACGTACCAGAAAGATCGGTCTGCTGTTAGGTACCGGTATGAACTTTGATGAGGCTATGGAAAAGCTGGCAGGTGTGACCCTGGAGTCTATCGTTATTTCTACCAGAACTGCAGAGGCAGTTCGTGCATTGATCGCTGCCGGCAAGGTGCAGGAGGCGGATTTCCCTCTGCTGCTGCATGTGGATGAGCTAGTAAATCAGGGCAAGACGGTGAATGTGCCCTGGAAGAAATTTGAGACGGAGTTTATGGTATAAAGACATGAAAAAAGGACCACCATTCGGTGGTCCTAAAGTAATGAGTCATGCGAAGTCCCAGTTTGCTACGCAAACCGGGATGCACGGGCTTCGCCCTATATTTAAGCAAAAACAAACCCACAGGAATGCAAGCATTCCCGTGGGTTATTTTTACTTAAATGCACGGCTCATTGCCAACGTGACAATTACTCCTCGCCGAAACCGCTGTCGATCAGAGCTACCAGCTCATCAACGGCCTTAACTTCGTCTTCACCCTCAGCGCTCAGGCAAACTTCGGTGCCCTTGCTCAGAGCCAGAGTCAGCAGCATCAGGATGGACTTGGCATCAGCCTGCTTGCCGGTCTTCAGGTTCTTGATGGTGATCTTGGAGCTGTAGCCCTTGGTAGCAGCTACGAATACAGAAGCGGGACGGGCATGCAGACCAGTCTTGTTCACGATAGTAGTAGTTTTCTCGTACATAATAAAATACCTTACCTTTCTTAACGTTCATTATGCAGCGCATAATAGCTTGCTGGGTATAGTTTAGCACATTCTTCTCTGTGGTTCAAGACTCAAATGAAAAGAAATGTTAAAAAGTGACAGGAAAAATAGTAAGAACCAATTGGAAATTTGTGCATAGCACTTTACTTTTATCTCATGAAATAGTAAAATGAATACATATACTACAAAAGAGGACGAGTATTATGTTAAAACAGTTGATCGAACAGGGATTATTTGAAATATATGATGAGCCCATGCACTGGGAGGATGCGATCCATGCGTCAGTAGCTCCTTTGGTAAAGGCAGGTGCCTGCACTGAGCAGTATGCAGAGGTGATCATCGACCGTATTAAGACTCATGGTCCCTATATTGTGTTAGCTCCGGAGTTGGCCTTGCCCCACGCAGAGGATTGTGAGCATGTGAGCCGTTCTGCAGTTTGCTTTGTAAAATTTAATCAGCCTGTCAGCTTTGCGGAAGAAGATCCTTATGATTTCAGCGAAGTGAAGACTGCCAGATTGTTTTTTGCTTTGACCTCTGAGGATGAGATGCAGCATCTGCGCAATCTGCGCGCTCTGACAGAAGAGTGCCTGCGTAATTCTGAACTGGTGGCCAAGCTGTGTGAGGCTACCACTAAAGAAGAGATTTTGGCAGTGTTGGTTTAGAACCGTGCAGTGGGTGTGATCCACATGAACGAAATGAAGCAAGAGAAAAAATTGGATATTCGTTTGATTGCAGCGGATCTGGATGGTACGCTGCTCAATGAGGAAAAAGAAGTCAGTGAGCGCAATCTGAACGCACTATATCGGGCGGCGGAGCGAGGGATCTTGTTTGTCCCGGCCACTGGTCGTATTTGGCGCGGTTTGCCGCAAGCATTATTAGAGTTGCCTTTTTTGCAGTACGCTATTGCTGTCAATGGCGCAGGTGTGGTAGACTGTAAAAAGGATGAGACGTTGCACCGGGCGGAGATCAGTCGGGAAGAGTCGGTACGTATTGCAGAGTATATGCGAAGCTTTGACACATACTATGACTGCTATCTGGATGGCAAAGGTTGTGTGGAGCAGGCATACTATGATCGGATCGATGAGTTCATTCGTGAGAATTTCCGTGCTTTTGTCCGTAGCAGCCGAGAGACGGTGCCGGATCTGGTGGAGTTTTTAAAAACGCAGAATGGTGTGCAGAAACTGCAGATGAATTTTGCAGATATGGAGCTGCGTGCCCGTGTGATGGAGGAGCTTCCTAAGAAGTTCCCTCAGGTGGCGGTGACTACGGCAGTGGTCAACAATATCGAGGTCAATGCGGCCGACGGTAACAAGGGAGATGCCCTGCGCTGGCTGTGTCAGCATCTGGATATTGATTTGTCTCAGGTGGCTGCCTTTGGTGATGGTACCAACGATATTACCATGCTTCAGACAGCCGGAGTCAGTGTGGCTATGAGCAATGCGTTGCCAGAAGTAAAGGCGGTGGCACGATTCGAGACACTGACCAATGAAGAAGACGGTGTGGCTGTTTTCCTGGAAAACTATGTATTGTAGGGCGTAGGCTCTTATAATAAGGAACATTATTTAAATTATCAAGGATATTGGAGGGTAATCATGATGAAAACAATTTCTGTAAAGCGTACCGCGTCTAAGGGCGTCGTAATGGGCAAAGCCTATGTGGTTAAGCGTCCTGACCTGTCTGCAGATCGTTCTATGATCAATGACAGCGCAGTAGCTGCCGAGGTTGCCAGATACGAAGCTGCCGTGGAAGCCGCTAAGGCTGACCTGGCTGAGCTGGCCGAGACCAATGCGATCTTTGGTGCTCACCTGGAGCTGGTACAGGATCCCACCCTGTGTGATGGCGTTATCGATAAGATCAAGGGTGAGTTAAAGAACGCCGAGCTGTCTCTGGAAGAGACTGTTGATATGTTTGCTGCTATCTTTGAGAGCATGGACGATGAGTATATGCGTGAACGTGGAGCTGACATGAAGGACGTTGGAAAGCGTCTGATGTGCAAGCTGAAGGGCGTTGAGGACAATGCTCTGAGCGCTATCCACGAGAAGGTTATCGTTGTTGCCAAGGATCTGGCTCCCTCCGATACTGCTGTTATGAACCTGGAGTATGTTCTGGGCTTCATTACCCAGGAAGGCGGCGTTACCAGCCACGTTTCCATCATGGCTCGTAACCTGAACCTGCCCGCTCTGGTAGGTGTTGAGGGTATCCTGGACGAAGTTAACACCGGTGACATGATCGCTATGGATGCTAAGGTTGGTACCATCATCCTGAATCCCGATGAGGCTGCTGTTGCTGAGTACACCGAGAAGATGGAGATCTTCGCTAAGAGAGAGCGTGAGCTGGCTGAGATCGCTCTGCTGCCCGCTGAGACTATCGATGGCAAGACCGTTGAGCTGTTTGCTAACGTAGGCAGCATTGAGGATATCAAGAATGCTCTGCCTCATCACATCGAAGGTATCGGTCTGTTCCGTACCGAGTTCCTGTACATGGAAAACGATCACTTCCCTACCGAGGAAGAGCAGTTTGAAGTATACAAGGAAGCTGCTGAACTGCTGGAGGGCAAGGAAGTTATCATCCGTACCCTGGATATCGGCGGTGACAAGTCCCTGACTTACTTCGATTTCGGCGTAGAAGAGAATCCTTTCCTGGGATATCGTGCGATCCGTATCTGCCTGGACAGAGAAGATGTATTCAAGACCCAGCTGCGTGCTCTGCTGCGTGCTTCCGCATACGGCAACATCCGCATCATGTATCCTATGGTTATCTCCGTAGAAGAGCTGGATCGTTGTAACGCTCTGCTGACCGAGTGCAAGGAAGAACTGCGTGCCGAAGGTAAGGCTTTCAACGAGGAGATCGTTGTAGGTATGATGATCGAAACTCCTTCCAGCTGCGTACTGGCTGATGAGTTTGCTAAGAGAGTTGGCTTCTTCTCCATCGGTACCAACGACCTGACTCAGTACACTCTGGTTGTTGACCGTGGTAACAAGAAGATCTCCAACATGTACAACTCCTTCCATCCTTCCGTACTGCGCAACATCAAGCGCGCCATCGACTGCGGTCACGCTGCCGGTATCAAGGTTGGTATGTGTGGTGAGTTCGCCAGCGATCCCAAGGCCCTGAAGGTTCTGCTGGGCTTCGGTCTGGATGAGTTCAGTATGTCTGCCGGCGCTGTAAGCGAGGTTAAGGCTGAGCTGAGAAGCACCACTTATGCTGCTGCCAAGGAGCTGGCTGATAAGGTTGCTCAGTGTGCATACGTAAAGGAAATCGAGGATCTGCTGAACTAATCAGCTTCTTCACTTTCAAAAATGAATGAGATGAGCCCGTCGGGAGTGATCCTGACGGGCTTGTTTTTTGAACGGAAAAGTAGATGACATATAGAAGGACTTCGATCCTGTGTTAGTAGCGCAGGATCGAAGTCCTTCTGTATTTCACGTCCCATTTTCGTAACACCAAACCTACGTCCGAGGATCACTCCCGGCGGGCTTGGATACTTTCATTATCATGCCAGTATATCTAAGTAGGACTGAATCCACTGTTCCAGGCTTTCGTCCCACAGATCGCCGTAGTCTTCTTTTTGAAAAGCTTTGATCACGCCCTGGCTGATGTTTTCATACCGTATTGCTTCTTCCTCGTCCCCTTTTTCTCTGCTTCGATCACGCAGGACGAAAAGCATCGCCAGCATGTGATCGAAGCAGATGCCCAGATGGCGTTTGGCAGCATTTAGCGAGTCATCGCCTTCCAATAGAAATGCCATGACCTGCAGTTTGGTAAAATAGATTTCCGGGATCTGTTCCAGAGTAGGCTTGACCAGTGCCTGCTGTCCTGTGCGGTGATAGGTATCGGCCAGGATCCGAAGGGCATCGTATTTTACTTCAGCATCAGTGGTTCCCTCGATCAGTGTTTTGCAGAGGGAGATAGTTTCGCTACTGCGGGCAGGATCACCCTCTAATACCACAAGCAAGTTGTTCAAGATGATATCGTTGCCGGGATATTGTTTCAATCCTTCTCGCAGGATGGTTTCAGACCGAGCCGGATCGCTGAAACGGAATACAGCAGCATTTCCACAGATTTCATATATTTTACGCTCCGTTTCCAAGCGATTGTAATCGAATAAATCATCTGTTGACACACCAAAAAAGGACGCAATGGCAGGAATCAGCGCCACATCCGGCATGGCAGTTTCATTTTCCCACTTGCTTACCGCTTGAAAACTAACTCCCAGATATTGTGCCAAAACCTCCTGCGAGATGTTCTTTTCCTTTCTGAGTTCTCGGATCTTATTCCCCAAATTCACGTTCATGATAGTAACTCCTCTCGACTTTAAATTTGACCGTTAACGATTCTGATACTACCTTACCACACAGGATCAAAGTTGGGAATAACGCAGTGGTTGAGAAAGTTTCAACCAATAGTAGAGGACGGGTATTCACTGGGTGTATGTTCTAAAAGAGGTTACTTAAAAATGGAGACTCGTATATAGATATGATTATAAAAGTGTATTTATTATAGAAGAAAGACGCTGCGGGGAATCATTCGGCGACGGGTGTTTTGCACAGGCTTGTACATTTTGCGGGTAAAACTTTGTATTTTCAAACAAAAGAGGTATGGATATCCGAGGAGAGGGCTTTCACCCTATTAGATGTATAGTTGCGTTAGAACGGTGGAATGGCAACCTCCTTCCTGGATATCGCCACCTTTTTTAACGATCAAAATTGCAACTTTTGCCCACTCAATGTGCAAAGCCTTGTACGCAAAACACCCTGCGCCGGCCTATGATTCCCCTGTCCACTCATCCGTGTGTTTCGTACTGAGAAAAATACAAAAAAAGACCAAAAAAATCGAAAAAACCCCTTGCAAAAGTAAAAAGCATAGTGTATACTTACAAACGCTGTGACATGATAGCAATGAAGTGCGAGGTTGCCGCCATCCGAGAGCCATAGGGTGCGCGGGTTTTCCATGGAGCGAATGTCAAGTTAGGAAACTGACGACAAGTCACTGTACAAGTTCAAAAACCGTCTGCAACTATGCGCAGAAACGACGTGTGTATAAAAGAAACACACGGGAGAGTGTACAGTCACCGCTTGTCGTACTTATCATCATAAAGTGCGAAAAGGAGGCGACTTTTTTTATGGCAAATCAAGTTATGAGAATCACCCTGAAGGCTTACGATCACAAGTTGGTTGATCAGTCTGCCGCAAAGATCATCGAAACCGTAAAGAAGACTGGTTCCAAGGTGAGCGGTCCCGTTCCGCTGCCTACTAAGAAGGAAGTAGTTACCATTCTGAGAGCTGTACACAAGTACAAGGATTCCAGAGAGCAGTTCGAGCAGAGAACTCACAAGAGACTGATCGACATCATCGCTCCCACTCAGAAGACTGTAGATGCTCTGTCCAGACTGGAGATGCCCGCTGGTGTTTACATCGACATCAAGATGAAATAAGCCAAAGGCGATTCACAAAACAAACCGAGTGCTTACCTAATATAATAAGGAAGACTCAAAACAACAAAGTAAGAATCCTGGATGTAAGATATAGAAGCAACAAAATATTTGTTCCACTTATATCTGCTGTACTAGGATGATCGCGAGAGCGATCCGCTGTAGATTAACAGGAGGTAAAGAAAAATGAAGAAAGCGATCTTAGCAACAAAAGTTGGTATGACTCAGATCTTCAACGAAGAGGGTATCCTGACCCCCGTAACCGTTCTGCAGGCTGGTCCCTGTGTAGTAACTCAGGTTAAGACCATCGAGAACGACGGCTACGAGGCAGTACAGGTCGGCTTCGTTGACAAGAGAGAGAAACTGGTTAGCAAGCCCCTGAAGGGCCACTTTGACAAGGCTGGTGTATCTTACAAGAGATACGTAAGAGAGTTCCGTCTGGATGACTGCTCCGCTTACAAGCTGGCTGATGAGATCAAGGCTGATGTATTTGCTGCTGGTGAGAAAGTGGATGCCACTGCCATCTCCAAGGGTAAGGGCTTCCAGGGCGCTATTAAGAGACATGGACAGCACAGAGGTCCTATGGCCCACGGTTCCAAGTTCCATCGTCATCAGGGTTCCAACGGTTCCGCAACCACTCCCGGCCGTGTATTCAAGGGCAAGGGTATGCCTGGTCACATGGGTAACGTACAGGTTACTGTACAGAACCTGGAGATCGTTAAGGTTGACGTTGAGAACAACCTGATCCTGGTAAAGGGTGCAGTACCCGGACCCAAGAAGAGCTTAGTAACGCTGAAAAACACTGTAAAGGCTTAATGCTTTTATAAGAAAGGAGGACCATACAGATGGCAAATGTATCTGTTTACAATATGTTAGGCAACACCGTTGATACCATCGAGCTGAACGACAGCGTATTCGGTGTAGAAATCAACGAACATCTGATGCACCTGGCTGTTACCGCTCAGCTGGCTAACAAGCGTCAGGGCACCCAGAAGGCTAAGACCCGTTCCGAAGTAAGCGGTGGCGGCAGAAAGCCTTGGAGACAGAAGGGTACCGGTCATGCAAGACAGGGTTCCACCAGAGCTCCTCAGTGGACTGGCGGCGGCGTAGTATTCGCTCCCACTCCCAGAGATTACACCATCGTTCTGAACAAGAAGGAAAAGAGAGCTGCTCTGAAGTCCGCTCTGACCGCTACTGTTCAGGGCAACAAGCTGATCGTTCTGGATGCTCTGCAGATGGACGAAGTTAAGACCAAGAAGTTCCAGGCTGTTCTGGATGCTCTGAAGGCTTCCAAGGCTCTGGTTGTTCTGGAGGATCTGAACCAGAACGTGATCCTGTCCGCTAGAAACATCGAGGGTGTTAAGACTGCTCAGGTTAACGAGATCAACACCTACGACGTTCTGAAGTACGGCACTGTAATTGCTTCCAAGGCTGCAGTTAAGAAGATTGAGGAGGTATATGCATAATGGCAAACGTAAAGTATTATGACGTGATCCTCAAGCCCGTCATCACCGAGAAGAGCATGAATGAGATGGCTTCCAAGAAGTACACCTTCCTGGTTCATCCCGAAGCTAACAAGACTATGATCAAGGAAGCTGTTGAGAAGATGTTCGCCGGCACCAAGGTTGCCAGCGTAAACACCATGAACTACGACGGCAAAGAGAAGAGACGTGGCCTGGTTTACGGTAAGACCGCTAAGACCAAGAAGGCTATCGTACAGCTGACTGCTGACAGTGCTGACATCGAGATTTTCGAGGGTCTGTAAGAAGCGGTCCAATTAGACGCAGACATGCGTGATAACAAAAATGTAAAGGAGTAAGAATCATGGGAATCAAAAAGTATAATCCCTATACCCCGTCCAGACGTCACATGACCGGTTCCGATTTCTCCGAGATCACCAAGAGCACTCCCGAGAAGTCTCTGGTAGTTTCTCTGAAGAAGAATACTGGTCGTAACAACCAGGGTAAGATCACTGTAAGACATCGCGGCGGCGGTTCTAGAAGAAAATATAGAATCATCGATTTCAAGAGAAATAAAGATGGTATCGCAGCAACTGTTATCGGTATCGAGTACGATCCTAACAGAAGCGCCAACATCGCTCTGATCTGCTACGCAGACGGCGAGAAGGCTTACATCCTGGCTCCTCAGGGCCTGACCGACGGTATGAAGGTTATGAATGGTCCCGAGGCTGAGGCTAGAATCGGTAACTGCCTGCCTCTGCAGAACATTCCGATCGGTACTCAGATCCACAACATCGAGATGCATCCCGGCAAGGGCGGCCAGCTGGTTCGTTCCGCTGGTACCAGCGCTCAGTTGATGGCTAAGGAAGGTAAGTATGCAACTCTGAGACTGCCCTCCGGCGAGATGAGAATGGTTCCCATCGTTTGCAGAGCTACCATTGGTGTAGTTGGTAACGGTGAGCACTCTCTGATCAATGTTGGTAAGGCTGGTCGCAAGCGTCACATGGGTATCCGTCCTACCGTTCGTGGTTCCGTAATGAACCCTAATGACCATCCTCACGGTGGTGGTGAAGGTAAGTGTGGTATCGGTCGTCCCGGTCCCAGCACTCCTTGGGGCAAGCCTGCTCTGGGTCTGAAGACCAGAAAGAAGAACAAGCAGTCCAACAAGTTGATCGTAAGAAGACGTAACGGTAAGTAATAAGGAGGTAGAACATGGCACGTTCATTAAAAAAAGGACCCTTTGCGGATGAGCATTTGCTGAAAAAGGTAGACGCTATGAATGCAGCTGGCCAGAAGCAGGTTATCAAGACCTGGTCTCGTCGCTCCACTATCTTCCCGCAGATGGTTGGTCATACAATCGCAGTTCACGACGGCAGAAGACACGTTCCGGTATATGTTACCGAGGATATGGTTGGTCACAAGCTGGGGGAGTTCGTAGCCACTAGAAACTATAGAGGCCACGGAAAAGACGAGAAGAAGTCCCGTCGTTAATTGACTGGGTAAGAAAGGAGGCTTTAATCATGGCAAAAGGACATAGATCCCAAATTAAGAGAGAAAGAAATGCTAACAAGGACGTGAGACCCTCCGCTAAGCTGTCTTACGCAAGAGTATCCGTTCAGAAGGCATGCTTCGTATTAGACGCCATTAGAGGCAAGGATGTTCAGAGTGCTCTGGGTATTCTGACTTACAATCCTAGATATGCTTCTACTTTAATAAAGAAACTGCTGGAATCTGCTATCGCTAACGCAGAGAACAACAACGGCATGAATGTCGAGAACCTGTACATTGAAGAATGCTACGCTAACAAGGGTCCGACCATGAAGAGAATCAAACCTAGAGCACAGGGTAGAGCTTACAGAATCGAGAAGAGAATGAGCCACATCACCATCGTGCTGAACGAGAAGTAAGGAGGAGCATAAATGGGACAGAAAGTTAATCCTCACGGCCTGAGAGTCGGAGTTATTAAAGACTGGGATTCCAAGTGGTATGCAGAAGCTGATTTCGCTGACAATCTGGTAGAAGACTACGAGATCAGAACCTTCCTGAAGAAGAAACTGTATTCCGCCGGTGTATCCAAGATCGAAGTTGAGAGAGCCAGCGATCGTGTAAAGGTTATCATCTACACCGCTAAGCCCGGTATCGTAATCGGTAAGGGTGGCGCTGAGATCGAGAAGCTGAAAGCTGAAGTTCAGAAGATGACTGCTAAGAAGCTGTTCATCGACATTAAGGAAGTTAAGAGACCTGACAGAGATGCTCAGCTGGTTGCTGAGAACATCGCAGCTCAGCTGGAGAATCGTGTATCCTTCAGAAGAGCTATGAAGTCCACCATGCAGAGAACCATGAAGGCTGGCGCTAAGGGTATCAAGGCTAGCGTTTCCGGTCGTCTGGGCGGCGCTGAGATCGCTCGTAGCGAGCACTACAGCGAGGGTACTATCCCGCTGCAGACCCTGAGAGCCGACATCGACTACGGCTTTGCAGAGGCTGACACCACCTACGGTAAGATCGGTGTTAAGGTATGGATCTACAAGGGTGAGGTTCTTCCTACCAAGACTGTTAAGGGAGGAGAGAGATAATCATGTTAATGCCTAAGAGAGTAAAACGTCGTAAGCAGTTCCGTGGTTCCATGGCTGGTAAGGCTTCCAGAGGCAACCGTATCTCCAACGGTGAGTTCGGTCTGGTAGCAATGGAGCCTTGCTGGATCAGATCCAATCAGATCGAGGCTGCTCGTATCGCTATGACCCGTTACATCAAGCGTGGTGGTAAGGTATGGATCAAGATCTTCCCCGACAAGCCCGTAACTTCCAAGCCTGCTGAGACTCGTATGGGTTCCGGTAAGGGCTCCCTGGAGTACTGGGTAGCTGTTGTTAAGCCCGGCCGTGTAATGTTCGAGATCGCCGGTGTACCTGAAGAGACTGCGAGAGAGGCACTGCGTCTGGCTATGCATAAGCTGCCTTGCAAGTGCAAGATCGTTTCCCGTGAAGATTTAGAAGGCGGTGATAACAGTGAAAACTAATAAGTATGTAAGTGAGTTAAAGAATAAGACTGTTGCCGAGCTCAACAACGAGCTGGTAGCTGCTAAGAAGGAACTGTTCAACCTGAGATTTCAGAACGCAACAAATCAGTTAGACAACACTGGTCGCATCAAGGAAGTTCGCAAGAACATCGCCCGCATCCAGACCGTTATCACTGAGAAGGCAAACGTTGCTGAGTAATCCTGAAAGGAGGAGTTTGTTGTGGAGAGAAATTTGAGAAAAACTCGTACCGGTAAGGTAGTAAGCGACAAGATGGACAAGACCATCGTAGTTGCAGTAGTTAACCGTGTAAAGCATCCCCTGTACGGCAAGATCGTAACCAGAACCTACAAGCTGAAGGCTCATGACGAGAACAACGAGTGCCGCATTGGTGATACCGTAAAGGTTATGGAGACCAGACCCCTGTCCAAGGACAAGAGATGGAGACTGGTTGAGATCATCGAGAAGGCAAAGTAAGATATTCGCACGCAGGAAAGCAAGCGTGGCAAATGCCTCGCGTTGCTTTCACCAGGCGGATACACTTCGCTCAGTAGAGCGAAGATCCTCATCGATTTTTAGTACAGACTTAACTGTTTGAAAGGAGTATATGGCATGATTCAGCAGGAAACCAGACTGAAGGTAGCTGATAATACAGGCGCCAAGGAACTGCTTTGCATCCGTGTTATGGGCGGTTCCACCAGAAGATATGCTAATATCGGCGATATCATCGTTGCCAGCGTTAAAGATGCAACGCCTGGCGGAGTTGTTAAAAAGGGCGATGTTGTTAAGGCCGTAGTTGTTCGCAGCAAGACCGGCGCTCGCCGCGCTGATGGTTCTTACATCAAGTTTGATGAGAACGCAGCTGTTATTGTAAAGGATGACAAGACCCCCAGAGGAACCCGTATCTTTGGACCCGTTGCCAGAGAGCTGCGTGAGCGTCAGTTCATGAAGATCGTTTCCCTGGCTCCGGAAGTATTATAAGGAGGGAATACCGTGGCAACTAGCAAGATTAAGAAGGGCGACCTGGTAAAGGTAATCGCCGGTAAAGATAAGGACAAAGAGGGCAAGGTTCTGGTTGTAAACCACAAGAACGGCACCGTTATCGTTGAAGGCGTTAACATGCTGACCAAGCACCAGAAGCCCAGCGCTGCCAACCAGGAAGGTGGCATCGTAAACGTAGAAGGTCCCATCGATGCTTCCAACGTAATGGTAGTAGTAGATGGTGTGGCCACCAGAGTCGGCTTCAAGATGGAAGGCGACAAGAAGGTTCGCGTAGCCAAGAAGACTGGCAAAGTGATCGACTAATCCAAGGAAGGAGGTCTAGAAAATGAGTAGATTACAGGTAACTTACGCAAACGAAATTGCACCTGCAATGCAGAAGAAATTTGGATATAAGAACGTAATGGAAATCCCTAAGCTGGCCAAGATCGTAATCAACATGGGTGTTGGTGAGGCTAAGGAGAACGCTAAGGTTCTGGAGACCGCCATCAAGGATCTGGAGACTATCACCGGTCAGAAGGCTGTTGTAACCAAGGCTAAGAAATCCGTTGCTAACTTCAAGATTCGTGAAGGTATGCCTATCGGCTGCAAGGTAACCCTGAGAGGCGAGAGAATGTACGAGTTCGCTGATCGTCTGATCAACCTGGCTCTGCCTCGTGTACGTGACTTCAGAGGCGTTAACCCTAACGCTTTCGACGGCAGAGGTAACTACGCTCTGGGTATCAAGGAGCAGCTGATCTTCCCCGAGATCGAGTATGACAAGGTAGACAAGGTAAGAGGTATGGACATCATTTTTGTTACTACCGCTAACACCGATGAGGAAGCTCGTGAGCTGCTGACTCAGTTCGGTATGCCTTTTGCGAAATAATAGGAGGAAATTAATTCATGGCTAAGACTTCAATGAAGATCAAGCAGCAGCGTGCACCTAAGTTCTCCACCAGAGAGTACAATCGCTGCAGAATTTGTGGTCGTCCTCATGCTTACCTGAGAAAGTACGGAATCTGCAGAATCTGCTTCCGTGAGTTGGCATACAAGGGACAGATCCCTGGCGTAAAGAAAGCAAGTTGGTAATAAAGAAAGGAGGACACTGTCATGGCAATGAGCGATCCTATTGCAGATATGCTTACTAGAATCCGCAATGCGAATACCGCAAAGCACGATACCGTTGATGTTCCTGCTTCCAAGATGAAGCTGGCTATCGCCGACATCCTGGTAAAGGAAGGTTACATCGCAAAATATACCATCGTTGAAGAGGGTAACTTCAACATCATCCGCATCACCCTGAAGTACGGCGCAGACAAGAACGAGAAGGTTATCAACGGCCTGAAGAGAATCTCCAAGCCCGGCCTGCGTATCTACGCTAGCGCTGCTGACATGCCTAAGGTACTGGGCGGTCTGGGTGTAGCCATCGTTTCCACCAACCAGGGCGTTATCACCGATAAGGAAGCTAGAGCTCTGAACGTTGGCGGCGAAGTGCTGGCATTTGTTTGGTAATAAATTTTACGTTCCTAGGTCAATAATGCAGAGTGAAGGCCGGCTCAGTGATAAGCCACCTTTGCTCGAACAAAATTGTTGACTACAATAAATCACTAATATATAGGAGGTACGGGCATGTCACGTATTGGTAGAATGCCGATCGCGATCCCTGCAGGCGTAACTGTAGAAATCGCAGAAAATAACAAAGTGACTGTAAAGGGACCTAAGGGTACTCTGGAGAGAGTACTGGCTCCCGAAATGGAAATCAAAGTTGAAGGTGCTGAGATCGTAGTATCCAGACCCAACGATCTGAAGAGAATGAAGGCCCTGCACGGCCTGACCAGAACCCTGATCAACAACATGGTAATCGGTGTTACCGCTGGCTACCAGAAGGTTCTGGAAATCAACGGTGTAGGTTACAGAGCTGCTAAGCAGGGTAAGACCCTGACTCTGTCTCTGGGTTACTCTCACCCCGTTGAGATGGTTGATCCTGAAGGTATCGAGACTACCGTTGAGAACCAGACCAAGATCACCGTTAAGGGTATCGACAAAGAAAAAGTTGGCCAGTTTGCAGCTGAGATCCGCAGCAAGAGAGGTCCTGAACCCTACAAGGGCAAGGGTATCAAGTACTCTGATGAGGTTATCCGCCGCAAGGTTGGTAAGACTGGTAAGAAGTAAGAAAGGAGTAGCATAAGATGATTAGCAAAGAATCTAGAGTAGAAGTTCGTCAGAAGAAGCACAGAAGAATCCGCAATCGTTTTGCCGGTACTCCTCAGAGACCTCGTCTGGCCGTATATAGAAGCAACAACCACATGTATGCACAGATCATTGATGATACCGTAGGTAACACCTTAGTATCCGCTTCCACCCTGCAGAAGGAAGTTAAGGCTGAGCTGGAGAAGACCAACAATGTTGACGCTGCAGCTTACCTGGGCACCGTAATCGCCAAGAGAGCTCTGGAAAAGGGCATCACCACTGTTGTATTCGACAGAGGCGGTTTCATTTATCAGGGTAAGATTCAGGCACTGGCCGAGGCAGCTCGTGAAGCCGGCCTGGAATTCTAATAAGGAGGAGAGCATAACATGAAACGCAATATCATCGACGCCAGCAAGCTGGAATTAAATGATAAGGTAGTAGCCATCAAGCGCGTATCTAAGACCGTTAAGGGTGGCCGCACCATGAGATTTGCTGCTCTGGTAGTAGTAGGCGACGGCAACGGCCATGTTGGTGTTGGTACCGGCAAGTCCGCTGAAGTTCCTGAGGCTATCCGTAAGGGCAAGGAAGACGCAGTTAAGAATATCGTTGAGATCCCCATGGATGAGAACAACTCCATCCCTCACGATATTATCGGTAAGTTCGGCAGTGCTAACGTACTGCTGAAGAGAGCTAGCCAGGGTACCGGTGTTATCGCCGGCGGTCCCGCTCGTGCTATTCTGGAGCTGGCTGGCATCAAGAACATCCGTACCAAGTCTCTGGGCTCCAACAACAAGCAGAACGTAGTTCTGGCTACTCTGGCTGGCCTGCAGTCCCTGCAGACTCCCGAGGAAGTAGCTAAGAAGCGCGGCAAGTCCGTAGACGAGATCTTAGGTTAATAGGAGGGAAGTAAAATGGCAGAGAAAGTAAAAGTTACACTGACAAAGTCTCCCATCGGTGCTATCCCTAAGCATAGAGCCACTGTTGAGGCTCTGGGTCTGAGAAAGCTGGGCGATACCAACGAGCTGCCTAACAACGAGGCAGTAAAGGGTATGATCTGGCACGTAAAACACCTGGTTAAGGTAGAAGAAATCTAATAGCAGGAGGTGCAGTAAAATGAATTTATCTGAATTAAGACCTGCAGAAGGTTCCAAACACAGTGATAATTTCAGAAAGGGTCGCGGACACGGTTCCGGTAACGGCAAGACTGCCGGTAAGGGTCACAAGGGCCAGAAGGCACGTTCCGGTGCTACCAGACCTGGTTTTGAAGGTGGTCAGATGCCTCTGTACAGACGTCTGCCCAAGAGAGGTTTTACTAACCGTAATGGTAAGGTTATCATCGGTATCAACGTAGATGCCCTGGAGAAGTTCGAGAACGGTACTGTAGTAACTGTTGAGACTCTGATCGAGGCTGGTATTGTTAAGAATCCCAGAGATGGCGTTAAGATTCTGGGTAACGGTGAATTAACCAAGAAGCTGACGGTTAAGGTAGACGCCTGCAGTCAGGGCGCCAAGGAGAAAATCGAAGCGGTTGGTGGAAGCGTAGAGGTGATCTAATATGTTCCAGACACTTCGCAATGCTTTCCGAATCAAAGAGATTCGTGATAGACTGCTGTATACCTTGGGTATCATTTTGATTTTTAGATTAGGTAGTGCACTCCCGGCTCCGGGAGTGAATACTTCCTATTTTCAGGCCTTTTTGGCCAGCCAGAGCGGCGATGCATTTAACTTCTTTAATGCAGTAACTGGTGGATCTTTCTCCCAGTTATCCATCTTCGCTCTGAACATTTCCCCTTACATCACCAGCTCCATTATCGTGCAGCTGCTGACGATCGCCATTCCTGCTCTGGAAGAGATGCAGAAAGACGGCGAAGAGGGAAAGCAGAAGATTAACAAGCTGACCAGAATTTTGACTGTGGTACTGGCTGTTATCCAGTCTGCTGCCATGGCCATTGGATTCGGTCGCTCCGGTATGATTGTTGACTACAATTGGTACAATGTACTGATCGTAGTTGCCAGCTGGACTGCTGGTTCTTCTGCAGTAATGTGGATGGGTGAGCGCATCACCAAGAATGGTATCGGCAATGGTATCTCCATGATCCTGCTGGTAAATATTCTGTCTTCTATCCCTAATGATTTTGCAAATCTGTACTATGTATTCATCGCCGGCCGTTCCGTACTGTTTGCCGTGATCGCAGCTGTGATCATCCTGGCAATCATTCTGGCCATGGTAGTATTCACCATCGTGCTGCATGGTGGTGAGAGAAGAATTCCTGTACAGTATTCTCAGAAGATGCAGGGCCGTAGAATGGTGGGCGGTCAGTCCAGCAACATTCCGATCAAGGTTAACACCGCTGGTGTTATCCCGGTCATCTTCGCATCCTCTTTGATGACCACTCCCGTTGTGATCGCACAGTTCTTTACTGTGAACTACGATTCCTTCGGCGGCAAGATCTTAAAGGCTCTGTCCTCCAGCAACTGGATCAATCCTACTGCTGGTTGGGGCTATTCCGTAGGTCTGCTGGTATATTTGGCACTGATCATCATGTTTGCCTACTTCTACACCAGCATCACCTTCAACCCCATTGAGATTGCCAACAACATGAAGAAGCAGGGCGGTTTTGTTCCCGGTATTCGTCCCGGCAAGCCCACTTCCGATTACATGAATCGCATTCTGAATTACATCGTTTTCATCGGAGCTGTTGGCCTGATCATCGTAGCTCTGGTGCCTATCGTTTTTTCCGGCCTGTTTGGACTGTCCCTGTCCTTCTTCGGAACCTCTCTGATCATTATCATCGGCGTTGTTCTGGAAGTAGTAGCAGCTATCGAGTCTAAGATGCGTGTGAGAAATTACAAAGGTTTCCTGAACGATTAATAAGGAGGACGGTATGAAGATCGTCATGTTAGGCGCCCCTGGCGCAGGTAAAGGAACACAGGCAAAAAAGATTGCAGATCGCTATCAGCTGCCCCATATCTCCACCGGAGATATCTTCCGTACCAACATTAAGAATGGCACGGAGCTGGGTATGAAAGCCAAGACCTATATGGACAAAGGCAATCTGGTTCCTGATTCGCTGACCCTGGAGTTAGTCGTTGATCGACTGAACCAGACTGACTGCAAAAATGGCTATGTATTCGATGGTTTCCCCAGAACGATCCCTCAGGCAGAAGCTCTGACTGGTGCTCTGGAAGCCAAAGGCGAGAAGGTCGATTTTGCCATTGACATTGAAGTACCTGATGAAGAGATCGTTAAGCGCATGAGCGGCCGTCGTGCCTGCTTAAAGTGCGGTGCCACCTACCACATTTTGTTCAATGCTCCTAAGGAGAATGACATCTGTGATCGTTGTGGTAACGAACTGTCCATGCGTGAGGATGATAGACCCTCAACGGTGTTAAATCGTCTGAGTATTTACCACAAGCAGACGCAGCCACTGATCGATTATTACCAGGGAATGGGCTGTCTGGTCCAGTTCGATGGTACGAAGGATGTGGAGGAAGTATTCAACGACATCCTGGAAGTATTAGGAGAGTAATATGGCAGTAACTATTAAGTCTGCGAGAGAAATTGAACTCATGAGAGAAGCAGGTAAGATGTTGAATTTTACACTGCGTACTCTGGAAAAATCAATCAAACCCGGTATGTCCACTCTGGACATCGACCGGATCGGTGAGGAGACAATACGCAGCTTCGGCTGCGTACCCTCCTTCCTTAACTACAACGGTTTTCCCGCATCCATCTGTGTGTCAGTCAATGACGAGGTGGTTCACGGAATCCCCAGTAAGCATCGAATCCTGAAAGAGGGAGATATCGTCAGCCTGGATGCCGGCCTGATCTATAAAGGATATCATGCCGATGCAGCCCGCACTGTAGCTGTTGGTAAAATCAGTGACGAAGCGCAGAAGCTGATCGATGTGACCCGCGAGGCCTTCTTTGAAGGTGTCAAGTATGCCAAGGCAGGCAATCATCTCAATGATATCTGCAAGGCAATCGGTGATTACGCGGAGAGCCGCGGATACGGAGTAGTCAGAGACCTGATCGGTCACGGTATCGGAACTCATCTACATGAGGATCCGGAGGTGCCTAACTTCGATATGAGAAAGCGTGGCATCAAGCTGAGACCCGGTATGACACTGGCCATCGAGCCCATGATCAATATTGGTACCTGGGAAGTGGATTGGCT
>JAFYLG010000158.1 GCA_017537225.1 Lachnospiraceae bacterium | reverse complement strand
TCCCAGCACAAAATATTCATCCGAGCCTAACGTGATGGGTTGACCGGCACGTCCCGGATTCGTCATCACCGCGTTGCCAAACTCTTCCCTCAGCAACAGGCCATCAATGTAGATCTGCCCCTCTTTGATCTGCACCGTCTCTCCGGGCAGACCGATGATTCGTTTGATATAGTAACTGTTTTCTTTATGCAAATATCGAAAAACTACCACATCAAATCGCTCCGGTTCCCGAAAACGATAACTCAGCTTATCTACGATCAGGACATCGCCATCCTCCAAGGTAGGAGACATGGACGATCCATCCACCAGCGTTTTTTGTCCTACATACCGAACAGTGTTGACGCAGATCAGATATACCACTGCCAACATCACTGCAAACGAGATCAACTCATAACGATAATATCTCCTGCGGTTACGGCGACGGCGTTCGGATATCTCATTCATGCTTCCGGTGCCTCCAAAGTCACACGCCCCAGACGTCCACTGCGGAAATCATCGATCAACACAGCAGCTGCCTTATCCAGATCCGGCTCTCCGCCCTTGCCCATACAGCCACGGCGAGCAGCGATCTGACCCAATACCTCATATGCCACCGCAGGATCTGCCGCCATACGCTCCACATCCACAGGCTCGATGCCATATCTGCCAGCCAGTGCACCGGCATAATGTTTTTCCATAAAACGGATCACATAGCCACACAGTTCTGTCAGGTTCAAAATGTTATCATTGATGGAACCGATGGATGCCAGGCGAATGCCCACCTGTTGATCCTCAAAACGAGGCCACAGGATACCGGGAGTATCCAAAAGCTCCACATTCTTATTCAATCGGATCCATTGATTTCCTTTGGTCACACCGGGCTTGTTACCGGTCTTGGCAGCTGCTCTGCCGGCAAAGGTATTGATGAATGTAGACTTACCTACATTAGGAATACCCACCACCATAGCGCGAACAGGACGATTTAAAATACCGCGGCGACGATCACGCTCTCTCTTTTCTTTACAGGCTTCTTCGATCACATGATGGACCTGCTTCATATTAGCGGATGCTCTGGCATCCAACTGTACTACAAAATACCCTTTAGCCTCAAACCATGCCTTCCAACGGGCAGATAACGCTGGATCTGCCAGATCCGTCTTATTCATCAAAATCAAGCGAGCCTTTCCCTGACCAAGCTTATCAATATCAGGATTGCGGCTGCTAAAAGGAACACGGGCGTCTACCAGCTCGATGATCAGATCTACCAGTTTGACATCTTCCTGCATATTACGCTTTGCTTTGGTCATGTGACCGGGATACCACTGTACGTTCATATCACTTTCCTCCCTCTGTCGACGGGCCATAAACGATCTTGCCAAATTTGGAGAAGGGAGCCACTCGCAGCCATACGCGTCCATGGATCTCCTCTCGCCTTACATTTCCTATATTAGAAAAACGGCTGTCCTCACTGCTGTCCCGATTATCTCCCAGGACAAAGTACTCATCCAGTCCCAGCACAATAGGTTTCGCTGCCAATCCTGCCAACGTCACATGCTCCAGACCCGCCTCTCCTTTCAGAGGCACACCGTCAATATATATCACTTCTTCTATAATCTGCACTGTCTCGCCAGGCAGACCAATCACACGCTTCACATATTTCTTTACAGCGCGATTATTTTCCTTTTCAAACACGATCAAATCAAACCGGGACGGATCATCAAAATGATAGTCCACCCGATCCACCAGAACCACATCAGATGCTCCCAGGGTCGGGTCCATGGATTGTCCCGTCACCGTCACACGATGACAAAAAAACAATACCACAAAAACTGCCAAAACCAACACAACCGCCACATCGGCGATCCAATATACTATGCTGTGCAAAGGACTGATCTCTCTGCGTTCCTGATTCAAATCTCTAAAATCCATCTGTTTTCCTCATTTGTACTATCAGAAATCAAATCTTTCAGATAGAAAGAAAGGGGCAGATACGAATCGTATTTGCCCCTAAACTTACCATACTAATTATCTAACTGCCTCTTTAACCTTGGCGCTCTTACCGGATCTCTGTCTCAGGTAGTTCAGCTTAGCTCTTCTAACCTTACCATGTCTTACAACTTCGATCTTCTCGATTCTGGGAGAGTGTACCGGCCAAGTTCTCTCAACGCCAACGCCGTTGGAAATCTTTCTTACGGTAAAAGTCTCTCTGATGCCGCCGTTCTGTCTCTTCAGTACGGTACCCTCGAATACCTGAATTCTCTCTCTGTTACCCTCGCGGATCTTAGCGTATACCTTAACGGTATCACCAACGCCGAACTCGGCAACTTCAGGCTTCAGCTGAGCCTCTTCAATGCTCTTGATAATGTCGTTCATTTTGTGACCTCCTAATCATTTGGATGTTCTTAATACTATCTGTACCAGAGGACCATCTCTTACTCATATTTCACAACTGTGGTATTATAACACATTCCCAAACAAAAAGCAAGCAAAAAATACTGGTTTTTTCAGGTTTTTGCGGCATTTTTCTTGGTACAAACACACTCAATGGGTGCTGGACGTTTCCGGTTTTAGCATAGGGTTGTGAAGAACCCAGGAATATCCATCCCACACAGCATCTACTTCGACCCAAATCAGCCAAGTCGCCATATCCGTGGTCCCAACCTCTCCCGGCATCTCCCTGGACAATACCACAGTCATCTGAGAATCCTGCTGTAAAATCTGATCGATCGACACCTGTAGAGAACCACTGGTCACAGTCTCGCAAACCAGCACCAATGCCTTTTTCTCGAAGAAAGTCTCATCGTACTGTTTCAATGCGTCTATGCCATAGTGATCCAGTGCTGCTTGCGAAGTAATATACCGCACATAATTTTGATTATGCGTATACGTGATACGAGTTTTGCCTTGTGCGTAGATCGATAACGGAGATCCTTGCAACGTTTCTCTTTCTTCTGTAGAGATCAAGGGATCCCCCCACTCAAATGTCCCGGGTACCGATACCACCGTACCTGCAACTTCGGTTTCTCCTGGAATTGTTCCGTCCACATTGATATCCGTGGTCTCTTCCTGCATCAAAGAATCCGATCCCAATGTTTCTTCCAGCTCCTGCCGGCATCCCATCAACAATAAACACCCTACACATAGTATGATCATATATTTTCTCATTCTCTGACAAAATCTCCTTCCAGCCATTACGGTTTCATGGTGCCCCTTTCATTATACATGAAACAATAGAAAAATCCAGTGCAAAAACTGCCCTGGATTTTTCATTTCTATTACGATTTCATTACATTTTCAGTAAAAACCGTATTATACTGTTTTTCTTTTCTTCAGAACCAGCAAACCAATCACTGCGGCAGCAGCCATACCCAGTGTCAGAACAAGTCTTCCCACAGGGGCTTCATCACCAGTGGCAGAGTTCTGTCCCTGAGAGGGCTGATCCGGCTGACTGGGTTGGCTGGGCTGAGTGGGTTGGGACGGCTGACTGGGCTGAGAGGGTTTTGTCTCATCTTCAGGCTTGCTTCCAGACTCACTTTCCGACTCGTCACTTTCGGGTTCCTTTTCCAGCTCGACCTCCAACTGATACTCAGGCTCCATCGCCTCTACTTCACCTTCTGCATCGTACATTTCGGCCAAAACTACACCAACCTCCACTTTTTCAGCATCGATATCTTTCAAGGTCAGCTTCACCACCAGAATAGGGGTCTCCTCTTCTAAAGTAACGGCCTCTACCATTGCCCAAGCCAAAGAAACCACGCCGGGAGTATCCTGATTGATATCTACAATGCCCTCCGCTAAGATTTCACCGGCCTCTGCACTTACCAGTTCGTACTTGGCAGTATCATAAGTCACCTGTACTTTACCATTGGTCAAAGCCCACTCAGCAGTACCAGACATCACTACTGTTACATTCGTACCGTCTACCGTCATATTTCCCACGATAGGATCTGTCTCTGCTGCCATAACCGTAAGACAGTTCAGGAGCAGCATCATGCAGAAAATAACCATTCCAATTGTTTTCTTCATCTCACCAAACTCCTTTCTATCTATTGATCAAATCTACCGGCAGTTTTTCCGGAACTTCCATTACGCCAAACTCTACGGGTTGTGCCACAGACAAACGTTCTGCCAGACGTCCCTCAATAACCGTAGCTTCCTCTATAGAACTGATTGCCAGATCACTGTCCATATACAGACCGGACACAGGCCAGATACCCGCTTCAAAGGAATCTACTGCCGCTGCCTTGATAAATGCCCCTGTATCCGTATCATAACCAATAGCATACAGTGTTACCGTATCTTCTGCATCGAAATTACTATAGAAGAAATACTCTTCATCCGTCCCCTCATTATTGTAATAGTACAAAGAATCAAAATACCAGCTGTCGGAGGCAAAACCTGCGTAACCCATAGGGCCATTACCATTGAGAACCTGACCTGCATAAGGGCCGGTAACCAGGAATGCAACCATGTAGATATAACCATCCTCTGCCATCAGGGCAAATCCCTCTGCATAACCATACTGTGTATTCATCAACCCCAGGTAAGTAATGCCTACAACATATGCACCGTTGGTCATACCACTAACATCAACCGCCAAATCCGCGGTACCGGTTGCCAGATCTACAAAGCTCAGATAAGGACCATAGGTTCCAAATACCGTGCCATACTGTCCGAAATAAGGACTGTATGCCATATCCGTCATCCAATATCCGTTGGTAAAATAGGTTGCCTCATAATTGTTCTGAGGGTCTAAAATGTAGATATCGGACCTCTGATTCTCAGGATCACCACCGGTAGCTGCCACCAGCAAATCTCCTACCGGTGCAATAGCCATCAACTCGTAAGGCAGATCCTCTGCGATCTTGGTGTAATCATTGACATCCTGAACATTGAAGGAAACGAGATTTACCACACCCTCATCATCCCACAGAACAGCATTCAAATCTACATCCAAGCTAAATACAGTCACCTCACAGGAAGCACTGATTTCAGGAGTCAGTACAGACGTTGCCGTGATCGTTGTGGTGCCTATACCGGTCGCAGTGATCACACCGGAAGCATCTACTACTGCCACCTTTTCATCTGCAGTCGTCCAGTTCAGAGACTGATCCGATACGTTTTCAGGTAAAATCATTGCTGTCAGTTCATAGCGGCTACCCTTCAGAATATTCAGACGGTCATCACTCAAAATGATCTCCGTTACAGCCTGTGCGTAAGTCTCTTCCGGATCAAACTTCAGACGATAGGTGGATACATTACCTGCATAGTCCACTACGCTCAGATTGTAAACACTGGTCTGCTGATTATCCTGAGTAGGTCGAGCCAAAGTAATTACCAGCTCTTCATTGGCGGTGGTCTGGTTTACAGCCATTGCCTTGCCATAATCTACACTCTCAGAAGTATCGCCGGCACCATTCAGCTGATAAGCAGCAATATACTGGTTGTCACGCATGGTGACAGTCAAAGTACCGTCCTCATTCTCTGTGATATTGCTGATAACAGGAGCAGTATTATCGATGGTCAAAGGCAGATAGAAAGCAACGCCATCGCCCAACTCATCAAAATACTCGGGAACTGCCATCACAGTCACTACCACCTGGCTGCCTTCCGCCAGAGGATCGCCATTGGCATCGGTACCCTTCCAGTTCATTTTGAGTTCATAAGAGCCGTTCATCCATGCCTCTGCAGAAGGAGACCAATATGCTGCACTCACGTTCTCATAACTACCCATAGCATAGATTTCTTCTGTTTCTGCATCCTGGACAGCCACAATTACCTGGGCAGCGTTACGGATCAGAGAGATACTTACTTCGCTGATCACATCTCCATTCACAACAGAGATCGCATTTCTTACAGGATCATATGTAGTCTCATCCACATACAGGTTGGGCTGATAATAGTATTCCGAACCATCACGATTCAAAACGAAATAGTTGGTAAGTGTATTAAATCCAGTCTCCCGGTAATCGCCGGTATAGTTCATCTGAACGCCCTGATACAAATCATCCAGATAAATGGAACGCTCAAACATGGAAGAATCCGTCCAATTACCATAGAATGCTACAAAAGGAACTGACAGATCCCTTGCTGCTACGGCACCGTCTTCATCAGCCATCGCATTGGCATAAACAAAGCCTTCCACATAACCACCATTGGGATAGTTATTTTCCAGATATGCCTTGCCCTCTGCTGTCAAAGTGATGGTTACTGTCAGTTCTGCAGACATTTCGCCGGCCACCGTCAGCTTATTCTCGTCATCCAGTGCTACCACACCATCCTGCGCCGTCTTGCCTTCATGGGTTTCACCAGCAGCCAGTCTCAGCAGAATTTGAGCATCTCTGGTGGTAATTGCATCATCGCCATCCAGATCCGCTACCGTCAGCTGATCTTCCGCCAGAGTCTCTTTGTCATTGGCATGCTGCAGTACCAGCATGGCATCCAAAGAGTCCACCACATCATCCTCATTCAGATCATAGATGGATCCGCTGGGATTCTCCAAAGTAAATACGGTATCTGCACCCAACAGAATATCCGAAGTGTTCATGAACAGATATCCGGAATTTGCAATAGCTTCTGCCGTCAGTACGCTTTCGTCCAATTCATAGTACAGCGTATCCTGGTACATATTATTCAGTTCCAAGCCAAAGGTATAGCGACCGGTTCTGGATGCATCATCGCCCAATTCTGCCTTTACCTTACCGTCTGCCATACCATCTACCAGCAGATATGCAGGTGTCTGCACTGCTGCCTCTACATTTGCCAGACCGGCACCCTGCTGACGAACAGAATATTCTACACCGGAGTTAGGATCGATCATAGGAACTGCAGTACCCATCAACAAAGCCTGTGCCAGTGCACGAGCAGACATGTCGGTCAGCTCTGCCAGCTCATTTTCTTCAATGTACTGCATTACCAGCGCGGTCATACCAGCCACACTGGGAGCTGCCATAGAAGTACCGCTCATTAGGCCATAGGTACCATCATCCAAAGTAGCGTAGATATTGCCACCGGGAGCAGTGATCTCAGGTTTCAAAGTCAGATCGCCGGGAAGACCCCAGGAAGAGAACACACTCATCATAGGATCCCCTTCCGATACTAACTGCTTCGGTGTACCATACACTACCATTGTTCCATGGAATGTATCAGTATTCTCATCATAGGAGTCTGCACCTTCTGCAACAGCGACAGCTTCCAGAAGCTGAATCGATACTACAGGCGCCTCATATTCATATCCGGTCAAATTCAGAAGGATCGCACCTTCGGTATTGTTGTAGATCACAACACCTGCTGCACCGGCAGCCACTGCATGATTAGCCTTCTCAAAGAAGCTCAATTCACCTCTGGGGATGAATACGATCTTACCTTCTACGTCCAGATCCACAAAATCGGCAGCTGCACCAAGTCGTCCATTCAAGAGAACATACTCATACTCAGTACCACTTCCATCTTCCGTAGTATCCAACTTGGCCATAGATGTATTGCCATAGACAGTTCCATCTTCACCTACCAGACTCTCCAGATACGCCACAGTAACTTCACCGTCATTGGCGTCAAAGGCAAAGAATGTAGCACCTACATTGTCCGCACTGGCAACCGTGAACGAATTACCAAAGGTACCGGGAGAACCACCGGTAGCCATGTTGATATCCGCTGTCAAATTCAGACCGAAGTTACTGTTTTCGGACCAGTAGCCATTATTACCGGCAGAAAATACCACAACAGTATCACTGTCTACCAGATTAGCAAATACACCATCGATCCACTGATCAGCCGCCCAGGTAAAACCAGCCGCACCAGATCCCAAACTCAGATTCACCGCGTCTGCGCCCAGTAAAATAGCATCCTCGATAGCAGCTACATAGTCATCGGCATAGGCACCACCACCGGTGCCAAACACCTTCATAGTCATCAGCTGAGCATCAGGAGCAATACCTACCGCCATAACAGAATCGGCAGCAGAAACGTAGGTATCCTCGCCAGCAGGTACATAGGTATTTGCCGTGGCAATACCGGAAACGTGAGTACCATGATCGCCCTGCTGATCATAATCATGAGTGATATTCAGGTTTTCGTCTACGTAGTTAAAGCCAAAACCAACCTTCTGACCCAAATATACATCCTCTGGGGTAAGACCATTCACCGCATCATAAGCATGCAGTCTGGTCAATACAGATGCAATCTCGTCCATATCCAACAGATCATAATCTGCCAGGGTTTTGTGATTGGCAGCGGCTACCTGCTCCAGGCTGTAAACAAAGGCACCCTCATCAAAAGAAGGATGGTCACTGTCCAGACCGGTATCAATGACAGCAATACGCATGCCGGCACCAGTATAACCCTCCAACCAGGTAGAATAACTACCTACCATTCCGGCAGCGGTAGTAGTGTTAGGATCTGCTGTTTCATCCTGCAGTTCGTAACGAGGTACGATGTAAACCGCACCAACACCTTCTACCTCTTCGATGGCCTCAATGTCGCCATACTGAACCTGCGCAGAAACCGCATTGGCTGCCAGAGAAAAGCTGTGCAGTACCTCCAGGGAATCTCCTGCCAAAGCTTCTTCTTCGATTCGCTCGATCACAACATCCTGAGTTTCTTCTACCTCATCCATGTAATCCAACGCTTCAGCATTATTCGCGATTCCAAAAGTAGAATAGCCTGCCATGATGGCAGGATCCTGCCCAAATACAATGAATACACGAACCATCTCATCCTCGGCATACAGTTTAGGGGCCTGATGACCCGAATGCTGAACTGCCTCAGATGCATTCATCTTCTCCGGTGCTACCTGTTCCCAAGTAAAACCAGAGTTCTGTGAATCCTCTTGATTTTCCGCTGCCAGCGAATGGACGGGCATAGATAATACCATGCTTCCACACAACAACCATGCTGCCAGCTTCTTCATCATTCTCTTCATGTTTCCCTCCTTATGAAACTGCCGCACGTCAGCCAAATTTTACCACTCTACCCCAATAAAGTATTTTTGGCACGCCGCACCCGCATAGATGATATTATCTTAACTTGTTCTTGACCATACGTCAATGGATTTCACGCTATTCTATCGAAAAAATGCTATAAAAAAAGAGCAGCCATCCGGCCGCTCTTTTCTCAAATCTCTTCGTTATTTTCCTTTGCTCTTTCCCGAAGCAACTGATCCAGATACTGCTTCTCCTTTTTAGACAGATTTGCTTCTTCCAACAAGTCAGGACGACGCTCCAAAGTACGTTTGATGGACTGCTGGCGACGCCACTTTTCAATGTTGGCATGATGTCCGGACAACAAAACCTCCGGTACTCGCATGCCCATAAACTCTTCCGGGCGGGTGTACTGGGGATACTCCAGAAGATTATCATAGAAAGACTCCACCTCGGCGGACATATTGTTGTTTAACACGCCGGGAACCAGGCGGGAAATGCAGTCGATCATGACCATAGCCGGCAGTTCACCACCGGTGAGCACATAGTCACCAATGGAAACAAAGTCAGTGACTTTCAGCTCCAGCACGCGCTCGTCAATGCCTTCATAGTGACCGCACAGGAACACCAACTCTTCTTCCTGAGCCAGTTCTTCTGCCATCTTCTGGTCAAAAACACGACCCTGAGGAGTCATGTAAATAATACGAGCCTTATGTCCGATTTCCTGTTCTACAGCCTCACAAGCTCGGTAAACAGGGCCAGGCTGCATCACCATACCAGCCCCGCCACCATAGGGATAGTCATCCACATGACCGTGCTTATTCTCAGAAAAATCGCGGATATTGATCGACTTTAAGCTAATAGTACCCTGACTCTGGGCCCGTCCCATGATACTGGTGCCCAGCCCCTGCTCGATCATCTCAGGAAACAATGTCAATACATAGTATTTCATAGATCCAGCAGTCCTTCCATCACATGAGCGATCACCAGACCCTCTTCTACACGCACATCCAGAATACAGTCCTCAATAACGGGCAGCAGCAACTCGCTGCCATTGGGGCGTTTTACCACATACACATCATTAGCTCCGGTCTGCAGCACATCATCCAGAATGCCCAGGTTCTCACCGGCATCCGACTGTACCTTCATACCGATCAGGTCACCGATATAATATTCATTCTCTGCCAGAGGCTGCGCATTTTCACGGCTTACCAGCAGGTCACAGCCCTTGTACTTCTGAATATCGTCGATATTGTCAATGCCCTTGAATTTCAGGATCGCAAACTGCTTAAAAAACTTTACACCAGCTACGGTCAGAGGGATCTCCTCTTTGCGCTGGGTCACCAGAATCACCTGTTTCAGGCTTTTAAAACGCTCCAGGTCATCGGTGGTAGGATATACCTTAACTTCACCACGAACGCCGTGGGTAGAGGCGATAACGCCTACACGCAAAAACTGTTGCATAATCTTCTCCTTGAAATGAAAGAGGCGGCCTTTTGCAGCCGCCCCATGGAAATTTACTGAATCTCCAAAACCACTTTTTTGTCGTCCTTAGACGCTGCCGCTTTTACGACAGAACGAATCGCCTTAGCGATACGGCCCTGTTTACCGATCACTTTACCCATATCGGAAGGTGCAACGGTCAGTTCTACCAAGAGTTCCTTCTCGGTCTCTGTCTCCGTTACTACAACAGCGTCAGGATTGTCAACTAAGGATTTGGCAATCACTTCCACTAATTCCTTCATGCGATTACCTCCGCACTAATTATTTCTCGATATTAGCGATCTTCAGCAGCTTTGCTACGGTCTCGGTAGGCTGTGCACCGGTGTTCAGCCACTTCTTAGCCAGCTCCTCATCGAACTTGATTACGCTAGGATTCTTGGTAGGATCATAGTAACCAACTTCCTCGATGAATCTGCCATCACGAGGGGATCTGGAATCTGCTACTACGATACGATAGAAGGGAGCTGCCTTCTGACCCATTCTTCTCAGTCTCATCTTTACTGCCATTGTAATTTCCTCCTTAAATTCATTTCTGTCTCTCAGAAATATTGATAATATATTGTTTGTTTTTTATTTAAAAGGGAAAGCCGAAGCCGCCTCTTTTACCAAAGCCTTTGCGACCCTTCATCTGCTTCATCATCTGCTTCATCTGGTCGAACTGTTTTAACAAGCGATTCACATCCTGTACCTGCACACCGGCACCCTTAGCGATACGGATCTTGCGGGAAGGATTGATGATCTTAGGATTTGCTCTCTCCTTGGGTGTCATGGAGAGGATCATGGCCTCTACCTTTTTCAGAGGCTTGTCATCGATCTCCTGACCCTTGAGCTTATTTCCCACACCGGGAAGCATGCCCAAGATGTCACCGATACCGCCCATCTTCTTCATCTGCTGCATAGAATCTAAAAAGTCGTTGAAGTCAAACTCATTTTTGCTCATCTTGCGAGCCAGATCCATGCTCTTTTCTTCATCGATCTGCTCACCGGCCTTTTCGATCAGCGTCAGAATATCGCCCATACCCAGGATACGAGAGGCCATACGATCCGGATAAAACAGTTCCAGATCCGACAGCTTCTCACCCATACCTGCATACAGGATCGGCTTGCCAGTGACATGGCGGATAGAGATCGCTGCACCACCACGGGTATCGCCGTCCAGCTTAGTCAGGATCACACCGTCGATACCTACCATCTCGTTGAAAGAGCTGGCTGCATTGACAGCGTCCTGACCGGTCATTGCGTCTACAACCAAAATGGTCTGATGAACCGTAACGGCTGCTTTAATATTCTGCAGCTCAGTCATCATATCTTCGTCTACATGGAGACGACCGGCAGTATCCAGGATCACTACATTGTTGTGATTGGCCTCGGCATGCTTCATGGCAGCCTTGGCAATATTCACAGGGCTTTCCTGATTGCCCATGCTGAACACGGGAACACCCTGTTTCTCTCCGTTTACCTTCAACTGCTCGATAGCGGCGGGACGATATACGTCACAGGCTACCAACAGTGGACGGCGTCCGGTAGATTTTAGCTTACCTGCCAGCTTGGCAGTAGTGGTGGTTTTACCGGCACCCTGCAGACCAGCCATCATGATGACTGTAATCTCAGAAGGATGACGCAGCTGCAACTCAGCTACAGTACCACCCATCAGATTGATCATCTCCTCGTTAACGATCTTGATAACCATCTGACCGGGAGTCAGGCTGTTCATAACCTCCTGACCAATAGCGCGTTCTTCTACGGATTTGATAAACTGCTTAACTACCTTGAAATTCACATCGGCTTCCAGCAGTGCCATCTTAACTTCCTTCAGTGCTACCTTTACATCGGCTTCACTAAGGCGTCCCTTACCACGCAGGTTTTTAAATATATTTTGAAGTTTGTCGGATAAGCTCTCAAATGCCATGGGCAAAAACTCCTCTTACAGGCCCCAAGGGGCTTACAGCGTTTCTAATATACAGTCACAAATCTGACTGATCTGAGCCAAATGCTCTCCGCACTCCTTAATCGGATCAGCGGATACCGCCAGACTGCGGATCTTTTCTACCTGTTCTTTTGTCTCAGAAAACTTGCGGATCAACTGCAGCTTTCCTTCGTACTCTTCCATAATCCGATTGCATCTGCGGATCAGGTCATGGACTCCCTGTCTGCTGATGCCCTGTTCCTCAGCGATCTCGCTCAAGGAAAGGTCACCGAACACGGCATCCTCATATATCTTCTTCTGGTGACTGGTCAACAGCTCACCATAGAAATCATACAACATTGTCTGTCTGACGATCTTCTCCATTTCACTCACCTCGTGTATCATACACGATAGAGAGCGAAGTGTCAAGTGTTTTTTCTTGACAGCAGGTTTTTGCTTGTATTTTATTAGATACATAAAAACCGCCCTGGCAAGCTCCACGTTCTAATCACACGTAAAGCTCGAGCGCTACGTGCTGACGCACTCTCGCGCTCGTAGAACCACATTCGAAATCCGCGTTATCACGCTACTTTCTCATGTGCTTCTAGGTTTACAAAACAAAAACCGCCCTGGCAAGCAAGCTTGCCGGGCGGTTTTGTTTCGTAAACGCTTTACTTTTACAGAGTTTCGTACAGATCTTCGTACTTCTTAGCGGAAGCCTTCCAGGAGTAGTCAGTCTTCATAGCACGCTCAGCGATCTTGTTCCACTCGCGCTTGTTGTCATAATAAATCTTAACAGCATAGCGAATGGTATCCAGCATTTCATGAGCATTGTAGTTGGCGAAGGAGAATCCGGTACCGGTCTTAGCCACTTCATCAAATGCCTGTACAGTATCCTTCAGACCACCGGTCTCACGAACGATCGGCACGGTACCATAACGCAGGCTCATCAGCTGGCTCAGGCCACAGGGCTCAAACAGAGAAGGCATCAGGAATGCATCACAACCGGCATAGATCTTATGAGACATAGCATCGTTGTACTTAATGATGGCAGCAACCTTCTCAGGGTACTTAGCAGCGTAGTAACGGAACATATCCTCATACTTAGCCTCACCGGTACCCAGAACTACCAGCTGGATGTTCTCAGCACAGATCTCCTCCATAACAGCCTGGATCAGGTCAAAGCCCTTCTGGTCAGTCAGACGGGAAACCACACCGATCATCATAGCCTTAGGATTGGCTTCCAGACCCAGTTCCTTCTGCAGAGCGGTCTTGTTCTTAACCTTATCCTTACGGAAAGTCTCAGCAGAGTAAGTCTTGGCAATCATGGTGTCAGCAGCAGGATCGTATACTTCGTAGTCGATACCATTTACGATACCTACCAGGTTGTTGTTGCGGGCGCGCATCAGGCCGTCCAAATTCTCACCGTAGAAAGGAGTCTGGATCTCCTGAGCATAGGTCTCACTAACGGTGGTGATCACATCAGAGTAAACCAGGCCACCCTTTAACATGTTACCGTTGTTGTAGTGCTCCAGCTTATCAGAGGTGAAGTAGTAATCAGACAGACCGGAGAATCTCTGGATAGTCTTGATGTCCCATACACCCTGGAACTTCAGGTTGTGGATAGTGGTCACAGTCTTGATACCCTGGAAGAAAGGATTGGCAGCGAAGCCATCCTTCAAATGCACGGGAACCAGACCAGCCTGCCAGTCATGGCAGTGGATCACGTCAGGACGGAAGTCTACTACAGGCAGGATAGCCAGGGAAGCCTTGGCGAAGAAGCCAAACTTCTCCAGATCGTAGTACATATCGGTGTAGGGCTTAGCACCGGAGAAATAATCCTCGTTATCGATGAAGTAGTAGTGGATACCATCATACTCCATCTCACGGATGCCTACGTAGCAGTCTCTGCCATTGTAGTACATATAGAAATGGCTATGATCCTTCATCTCGCTGCGGAACTTCTCAGGAATGCAGGTATAGCAGGGAATGATCACGCGAACGTCAAACTTCTCTTTATCAAAATACTTAGGCAGGGAACCAACAACGTCAGCCAGGCCACCAGTCTTGATAAAAGGCACACATTCAGACGCGATAAAACAAATTTTTTTCATGAGTATTTCCTCCCACATAATGATAGCTGCTGCCCCTATTGTATTTTTGACAGCAACTTACAACTTGATAGTGCACTATATCATACGATTCTTTGCGACCATACAGCACACTAACTTATTATATAGTATACAGGATCTTTTCCTTTGTGAAAAGTCTTTTTTAACTATTTTTTCCGTTTTCCAGGCGAATTTTGTCAGCAATCAGGGCTATGCACTCGGAATTTGTGGGTTTTCCCTTCCCTGAGTGAACGGTATACCCAAAAAGCATCTCTATGGTCTCCAATCTTCCTCTGGTCCAGGCCACCTCGATGGCGTGACGAATGGCCCGTTCTACACGGCTGGCTGTGGTATGATATTTTTTTGCAATATCCGGATATAGGATCTTTGTCACCGAATTCATCAGATCCACATCCATCACTGTCATGCAGATAGCCTCCCGCAGATATTGGTAACCTTTAATATGAGCAGGCACACCAACTTCATGGATCACCTGTGTTACACGATTTTCCAAATCCACGCGCGAACACTTTTCCGGTTCCCAGATCGAAGTTGCTTCTTTAAAGTATTTGACTTCATTTACAGATATCGTTTCTTCTCTCTTTGTTGTCGACAGTCTCTCGTTTATAACCTTTTTATGGCTGAGTTCATAGACCATGCGGATATTTTTTGCCAAACTTTCCTGTTCAAAAGGCTTTAGCATATAGTATGACGCACCCATCTGAAAGGCGTGATCAGTGATCCTGGAATCTCCAACAGAAGAAATCATAACAATATCCGGACGTATCTTAATGTTCGATTCTCTATTTAATTCTCTCAATACTGACAGTCCATCCATATGAGGGAGAAGCAAGTCCAGTACCACAATATCCGGATGCCGGTCCTTTATCATCTGGCACAAAGCTTTACCGTCGGTAACTTTACCAACAACCTGAAATCCTTCTTTTCCCAATCCTTCATCAATATACTGCATCATCTCTTTGTCATCTTCCGCGATGGCAACGCTTAATTTTGACATGATCCCCTCCAAAATATTATTTTCACGGAAGATTATAACAATGTATTGTCAGTTTAAAATGTGTTTTAACCGCATCTTTTTTCACTTTTTTATCAAATTCTATATTTTTTTCTTTTAATTGACATTTTTCGTCATTTTTTTACTTATTCATCGTTTGTCATTCCTTACCCTTTTAGTCCCTAAACATCACTCTCCTACCAATAAAAAAGGACCCGTCATACCAGGTCCTCTTTATCATAACAATTTTAAGTTTTCATATTACTCAGAATCGTTTGTCTGAAATTCCAGGCCAAACTCCTCCGGCAAAAATCTGGGGCATACATTCTCAAAAGAAGTAATGACCGATGCCGCCAGATATGTACCGATCTCCACTGCCTCTGCCAGACTCTTACCATAAGTCAAACCGGCTACCATACCGGCACAGAAGGCATCACCCGCACCGGTGGTATCCTTTACCTGCACATTTCGAACAGGACAAATTCCTTTATTTCCCTCGCGATCCGCATAAACAGAGCCCTGACCGCCCATAGTCACTACCATGGAAGGAATATTGGCCTTTTCCACACGATCCGCCAGAATATCTCTCATTTCCTCTGGTGTCACCTGACTGTAATCATCCAAGAACAGGATACCTGCTTCCTGTTGATTGCAGATAAAGCAATGGAAATGCTGCAGGAAATCACGGCGCTGCATGGCCAGTGTCATATTGGAAACCAAAGCATATAGCTTTGTGTTATATTTTTCAGCCAGATCAAACACTCTTTTTACGATATCCTTATGCAGATCCAACTGAATTACCACCGAATCCGCCTTGGCAAAAATCTCATCGCCCTTTCCCTCCAACAAGACGGCCAGTGGATAATGATCCGGGCGCTGAGAGATGGAACCAGCCACATCACCTCGTTCATTGAACACAGCCAACCAGGTTCCCATACCGTTGGGAGTCGTCAGCACATAGTCCGTATTGACTTTATGATTCTGCAGTTTTTCCAGCACAGCACTTCCCATGGGAGTATCATCCACCATGCTGACAAAGGTGGGACGCAGTTCCATATTAGCGATATCTTCCACTACATTTCTGGCTACACCTCCATGGACGTACTCTACACGGCCTGCATTTCTACCATCCGGGATATAGTTACCCTCCGGAAATCCTTTCACATCTACAAAAACAGTGCCGATTACTACAATACTCATACGATTCTCTCCTGTTTTTCTGCCTTCTTTGCCTTTTTGGCTTCCTGATACAGTTTGTACAGTTCCTCTGTGGCCAGTCGGGCCTTAGCTACCACATCTCCTGCATTTTTCGGGAAGCAATAATACTGGATCTTGTCATTGCCAAATCCGATCACATCGCCGATCTCATACCAGAAAAAATCGGAGTTGAGACAATAGGTGCTATGAGGCTTCTGCAAATAATCCAACTTACCGTCACAACCAGTCAAATGCAGCCCCTTGTTGTCATGAACCAAACGGCCCTCTCCTACCTGATACAAACACTTAGTATCCACCAGCATATAGATATCCACATCCAGATCCATGCGATAGGACCCTTTTACCAGTTCTTCTCTGACACATTGACGCTGCCACTGATTCCAGTCTGGAATATGATCAAAGCGAGCATCTCCGTCTCTAGCCTCCAGATAGCCATATTCCGTCAAAGTATATACTTTACCACAGGTGTGACAAGTCAGATCCGTACCTTTGCCTTCCATTTTTCCTTCTGCCAGGCAATGGGGGCACTTGTACAGAACACGGTTCAAACCATCGGCGCGGAAAGGCTCAGCAATACGCACCTTATTTTCCTGCTGCCAGCGGAACTGATCAAATCCAAACTGCTGACGCAGGATCGCATTGAGCTCATCTACACTCTTTTTAGCAATATCTTCTGCTGACAATACATACTCCATCTCAGCAGACACTCTCACCTTGCGCTTTTGTAAGCCATTGTACAGAGGGTCTCTGGCAAAAGCTCCATAGGTGCGGATCATCACCACCGGTACTTTCAAAATCTTCAAACATTTGCCCAGGCTGTCAGGCAGTGTCACTGCAGTGCCATCAAAGCTGTAACCAGCCTCTGGATACATCAGAACCGATCCTTTCAGTTCATGCAACACATATACCATATCTCTTATCAAAGAAATATCCGATACAAATTTCTGAGTAGGAATACAGCCAAAGGGACGCAACATCCATTTTCTTCCGATAAAGCTGTCCTGAGTGCATACAATATGATAAGGGCGCCCTGCCAGCATCCTAAATGCCATCTTCAGATCCAAAAAGCTGGAATGATTCATCAGGAACAGGCAAGGTTCGTCTTTCCCCAGCTTATCCATGCCGATCTTCTTACAGCTAAAACGTAGAGGAATTAACTCCAGCAATCCATAAATCAGCGTTACAAAGCGAAATAATCCCCACTGACGCATAGGACGCTTAGGCTCTAGCTTCGGTAGCGCCATCACCTGATCATAAGTTTTCTTTACTACTTTTATTTTCATACTTTTCCCCACATTGATTCTATTTTCTGGAGTTATACCCCCATTTTCAACGTTACAACATTCATTCTTCTGCCAACTGCTCGTACATTAGCATCATGGGCTGCAGGTCATACTTGCAGACAGCAGGTTTTACTTCACACAATGTCTTCCAATCCACCATACAGGGATTTTCCCGCAAAGCCATATTTTTAGGCCCTTTTCCCGCTTTCCATCCACGACCAGCCATCGCGTAACACCACCTGCGATGTTCCAGCATAGCCATTTCTTTCAAAAATGGATCATCATTGATCTGTTTTACCAGTTCTTCTTCCGTCCCCCGGAATACCCATCGCTTGCCAATCTTACGCAATACTCCGTTCGGTCCAAAATATGTCCGAATCAAAGTGTCCCTATCTCCAAATTCTCGAATCGCTCTCTCCTTGACTGGCGCATGACAGCTAAGATCTCGGTTGGAATCCCGCATAAACAGCTTCAAAGATCTCCATGTCTCTTCTATATCCTTCAGTCGGATCCCCTCACCCACCAGAGCAGTATCTACCATGTCTTCTTCACAACAAACATCCATGGCACTGTAGATGTAGGCATACTCTTTTGCCTTTTCATTGATATCCGATGCCAAAACATCCCCCAAGGTCAAAGCATGCTCAATACTTTCCATTGCAAATACATTTTTGTGCAGGCCCTGATCCTGTGTCAAATAGCGAGCCACTCTTTGATCCACATCCATGCGGATGCCGATGCTGATATCTTTCTCATCACGTTTCTCAAAGAATCGTTCCAATTCCAAAACACAATGGAGATTGATATCCTGATCTTTTACACACACCGCCGCGTAAGTAAAAGGATCTTCTGTGGCCAACTCTTCCAAAAGTTGTTGAAACTTCTTATATCGAAGATCCATTTTGTTAAAACGCAGAATCAGCTGGCCATCAGCACCACCCTGTCTGACACGGATCTCATTTTCCTGGATATCAAAATACTGAGAACTAAAATGATTTTCAAACACACTTTTTAGTTCATCGATCCGTACATCCACCACATCGATCAGGATACGATTGCCACTGTGGATCACACCTTGCGACATAGCCTGTAACAACAATTGCTGACCCAATTTACCAAATCCAAGAATCAACATATGCACATGCCATTGCTCAATCGGAAGATCTTTCCCTTCATAATAGGCATGAAGCGGATGTTCCTGCAAAATTTTTCTGGCCTGGATCTGTGTTACATCGATCAACTCCAGATCATTCTTTTTCTGAGCCACATCCATTCCGTCATAGTACGCTTCAATAATGCGACAAATGCTGTCCTCCTCACAATTACAATAGATCTTTGCCGTTTCAGGAACATCCGCGCTGTCATTGAGCATATGATACAGCGAAAAGTTCTTGGAATACGACTCTTCCATCAGTAAAATCATCGCTGCCTGTTTTATTTTAATATCACGATAAAATCTCTTTAACTTTGCCTCGCTGGCACCCAGACATTCAAAAGAGACAACAGTAACGCCATTTTCCAGCAAATTCAGCTCATCATAGGATGGTAGTTCACCGGCAGTAACCACTTGTATCTTGCGCCTGCGTCCTGTCTCACATCTTTTTTCTTTGGACAACAATGCTTTCACACGATCATTATATCCAAAAACAATGATCTGTTCTGACATTTTATCTTTGTGGATCTTGATATTCCATTTTAAAACCGTCTCAAACGCCTTATACAAAAAAGTCATGGTACACAAGGGAGCTACAAACACAATGAGAGCATATACATAATCCACACAGACTTGAAATGCGGACCGCTCGGTAGCAAAATTTTTAATCACCGAAGTGATGGAAATATCGGCACTAAAAGCAAAAGCCTCCACACTGTTTTGCAGCATCAACATAAAACGAAACATGGGATACCCTGCATACTCTGCATAATAAAAATAACCTTCCACCATGGCCACAACAAAAGAAATCATCGCCATGATCAACAAAATACGATTGAACAGTTTTTTCCTCATACACATTGTCCCCTGTCTCGTTTTTTTCATTCTAACACAAACAAAAGACACTGACAACCATATTCCCCTGGTCATTCCCTGCTATTTTTCCTTTGACAGTCCGCCGAGAAACGTCTATACTACCTATGAAATCATTTGCAGAAATAGAAAGGTTGCCATGGCTAACATCATCGAAATCACTGATTTTTCCATCTCCCAACTGGATATTTACGCACGCCTGTCCGAAGTACAGTTACTACGCCTCTACGAACCAGATCGGGGGATTTTTATTGCGGAAAGCCCCAAAGTGATCGAACGTTCCCTCCGTGCCGGCTACGAACCCATCTCCTGTCTGGTAGAGCATCGTCACATCGATGGCGAAGCAAAAGAGATCCTGGCACGCATGGGCGATATTCCTGTATACACTGCCGACTACGATATATTAGTGCAGCTGACCGGATTTGCCCTGACCAGAGGCATGCTCTGTGCCATGCGCCGCCCTGTCCTACCTTCTATCCAAGAAGTCTGCGCAGGAGCCCGCCGCATCGCTATTTTAGAAAATGTAGTGAATCCTACCAACGTGGGAGCCATCTTCCGCTCTGCTGCTGCCCTGAATATGGATGCCGTCCTGTTAACTCCCGGATGCAGTGATCCCTTATATCGCCGCGCCAGCCGTGTCAGCATGGGTACTGTATTCCAGATCCCCTGGACATTTTTAGGAAAAAAGCCATCGGACTGGCCTGATCAGACCTTGCCTGTGCTAAAAGATCTTGGTTTTAAGACGGCAGCTATGGCACTGTCCGACGATTCC
>JAFYLG010000157.1 GCA_017537225.1 Lachnospiraceae bacterium | reverse complement strand
TATGGACTGCTGACGATATCCATGATCTCCGCAGGATTCATGTGCAGTACCTTCTGTCGGAAGATTTTGGCATACTCCTCCTCTCCTGCGCAATACAATGCTTCATAGTCTCGGATCCATGACTTGGTGGTGACGGTAAACCCAGCCATTTCCAATCCTTCTAAAATGGATACCGCATGTCTCTCGTTGACCTCTCCGGAACCGGTTCCCCCTTTAATAGTCATGCCGGCGCCTGCACCATACAGGGCAATGTTGCCCGGACGGATCGGTAGGCATCCATCATTTTCCAACAGTACGATGCCTTCCAGGGCAGCCTGATAAGCCACCTGTCTATTTGTCTGCTCCAGAGCTGTCATCTCATTGGTACGAGCACATTTATTTCTCACTGGCATTTTCATAGTTTTCCCCTATCCCCTTATCTGCCCTATCCCGTGATACCTCTCCTCTGATCACGGGAAAATGTTTCAGATATTTCCTCGTATTCTATCTTTATTGTATCATAGGCTTTAAAAAAAGAAAACAGACTTGTCTTCACAAACAAGTCTGTTTCATTCTCTTCTATCTTACTTTATCTCGGGTATTTTTGTTCCCTCTCATTTTAACGATACTTCACCCAGGTATGGTAGAAAATATGGGCACCGATAATATAGTAAGGAATTCCAGCCGCCTTTAGGTTTTCCTCCAGCTGAGGTACCGGCTTATGAGTACGGAAGTACAAGCTCTCACCTACATTACTGATTCCGGTCAATACTTCTCTGGCTGCTCGATAGCAGGCTTCCATACCGTATGCCTTACCACGCAGAGCCGGATCCATCTCTCTGGCCAGAACCGTGGCCAGTCGTCCACTGGCTACCGGCGAAAACTGCCCGGGCTGATATACTACACCAGTGATGTTATTGGCATATTTGTGACTGCGAACACGGTTCATGATCACGTAACCTACGCCCAATTTACCTTCGTAGCTTTCACCGCCGGCCTCACACATGATGATGGATGCTAACAGTACATATTCCTCTTCGCTGATATCGATCTCCATACTATTGTCGATCTCAGCATCGCCCTCACCAATATTCCCACCGGTATTATTGGCTTCTTCCTCTGCCATACGTCTGTTTTCTTCGTCCTCCAGATGCTTCTTCTGGGCAATCAAATCCTCATAGTATTTTAATTTCAACGCAATGGTTTCTTCGTAAGAGTTGATCTTATCCGAATTGGCAGCCATCTCGTCTATGTACTCCTGCAGTTGCTGAACCGATGTTGTCTGCTGGGCTGCCACTGCTTTCTGCTGTCTGTTCAGATCTACCTTCAATTTTTCCAGCTCACGTTTATCATCCTGCAGACTGGCATGTTCTTCTTCCAAAGATTCTCGCTCTGCATCCAATGCCTCTCGCTCCAGGATCAGACGGGCATCCTCTGCCTCCAAGCCAGCCTTTGTCTCCTCCAGCCCCTGTTTGGTTCCCTGGATCTTGTCCTGCATCTTCTCGTCATATTCCAGCATGGCCACAATGTACTCTACCTGATTCAAGAAATCAATAAAGCTTTCTGACTTTAACAGCATCTCCAGATACTGACCTGCGGAAGAATTTTCATACATAAACTGGATGCGCAGTTTCATGGCCTCATACTGCTTGGCCAGATCCTTTTCCGTCTCTGCAATATGCTGCTTTGTCATCTCGATATTGGCCTCGATCAACGCGATCTCCGTCTCTTTGGAAGCAATAGCCTCCTTCTTGGCTGCGATACTGGCTTCCTTATCTGCGATTTCCTGCAGCTTGGTCTTGATTTGTTTTTCTACCGATGCCACTTTGGAAGCCAATGTCTTGGACTGAGAATTTAGCTTGTCCAGATACTTTTCCATCTCTGTTTTATTTTGCTGCAAAGAATTCTGAGTATTCTGTGCCTGTCCCAGCTCACCTTCTAATGCGCCCAACTCACCACCCAACTGGCCCAGCTGGTTTTCCACATCTTCCAGGCTCTCACGAATATCATCCAGTTCGCTTCGTGTAGTCTCCTGTGCTTCTGTCTCTTCGCTGGAGCTCTCCGTCTCCTGGCTCTCTGTCTGGGAAGATGCCTCCCCTTCTGATTCCGTCGCCTGCACCTGCAATACGCTGCCGGTCAAAAGACACGCGCACAATACCAAAGGCAATATTCTTCTATGTAATTTCTTTTTATATTCTTTTGTGTCTCTCATTTACTCTCCATAGCTCTATTAGTACATATTACCTCTATTTTACCCTATCAGTATATCACAGGCACACAGTAAAAGTAAAGTAAAAATACTTTTCCTTTATGACAACCTTTTCACTTCAAAAAAAGTCCCTGAAGCACAATTTTCCATAAGTGCCTCAGGGATTTCTTATTTACTTATTTACTTATTTACTTTCCAGTTTCGTTCTCTCTCCTGCCATTGAATCAAGGTGGCTCCCAGTCGTTTGGCTTCCTCCACATGATGAGTGGTAAAGAGAAGGGTGCGTCCTCTTCGATGGTTCAAAACATATTCCATGGCAGTTTCTCTGGTGTCTTCATCCAGTCCGGTAAAGGGCTCATCCATCAGCAACAGCTGTCCTGGTGCCAACATAGCCCGTATGAGAGCCACTCTTCGTCGCATCCCTCCACTGAATTCACACACCGGCTTATCCAGACTCTCCTCAGGGAGCAACGCCTGCAATTCCCGGAGCAGGTCCTCCCCAGCGATCACCGGATGCACCAGCTGGATGTTCTTCTGTGCCGTCAACGCAGGACACAGACGGTCTTCCTGAAATACTGCGGCTATCGGTCCTCTGGGAATCCCTTTGATCTCCCCCTTATCTGCCTGCTCCAACCCCATCAGGATCCGAAACAGTGTAGTCTTGCCGGCGCCGGAAGGAGCCAGAAGGCAATAGATACCGCCTTCTTCCAGTTCCAAATCTACCTTTTGAAACACCGGCATACCATTATAAGACTTGCTTAACGCATGAATACTAATGGACATTTCGATGCCTCCTTCCTTTCTCATGCTTTGGCTATTCCGTTCTGCTATGCAGTGATATTTCACGCTTTCACCACTAAAAACTTCCTCAGGATCCACAAAATCCCTTTCTCAAACAACACGCTGAGCAAGATCACCACTGCCGTCCAGGCAAACAATTCGTCGGTGCTAAAAAACACCTTGGCCATATATAAATTCTCGCCAATGGAAAACTCCGGTGTTCCGATGACTTCCGCCGCAATACCGGACTTCCAGCTCATGCCCAACGCCACTTGACAGGCGCTGAGTAAATAAGGTGCCAATGCAGGACGATAGATCTGCCACAGACGATTCCAACCGCTGACATGAAAGACCTGAGCCATCTCTAAGAGCTGAGGATCTGTAGCTTCCAGGCCTGCCATGGTATTGAGATAGATCATAGGAAAGACTACCACAAAGGAGATCACCAGTGCCAGCTGCTCCGCACCTGCCCAGATCAAAGCCAGGATCACAAAAGAGGCTACGGGAACCGTCTTCATAAGAGATACTAGAGGTGACAGCAATTCCCTTACAAAAGGCACAAAATGAGACAGGCTGCCACATAGCAATCCCACCACAGCTGCCAGGCCAAAACCTGCACCAATACGGGCCAGGGAGCCTCCTACCGCCCTCCAAAAAGAAGAACTGTCCACCAGACGCAGAAGTGCCTGCATGGTTTCTATGGGTCCCACCAGATAGATAGGTTTGTTGATCCATCCCGACATGATCTGCCATAACATCAACCAAAACAGCAATATAGCTGTTTTTCTTCGCCAGTTACCCATGGACTGTCCTCCTTTCTTTGATAATTTCTCTACCTATGAATCAAATCTTTCGTAACAATATCTATCCACACTCACATCAGGGAATGTAATAAAAATCCTCTCCGGGCAAAGCACCACCGATTGCTTTACTATTCTGGCCTGCCAACACGCCCAAATAGCCGGACAAAGCTTCTTTCATCTCCGCCCCTGTGATGCTGACGATATTGCAGTAAGGGATGGACTTTACGGCGATGGGTGCTTTAGGTACGATCCCCAGATCCGCTACCATCTGCGCTGCCTCCGCCACATTTTCATTGGTATAGTTCGTGGATGCCAGATGATCTTCCAAGAACAGCTGGATGGCACCGGGATTTTTCTGTAAGAATGCTTTGCGCACCAAAGTTACACCGGTCAGCAGACCTCCCTCTTCACTCACCTTATCCCACTCCGCAGTCAGATCCAGGGCAATGCGCAGACCTTCATTCTGCACGGTGGCTACGGTAGCAGCCGGCTGAGGCAGCAAACCGATGGCGTTTTTATCCTGAGCCAAGGCTGCGATAACTTCCGTACCCTCGGACTTGTACTGCAGATCCACATCCTCAGTTGTCAGACCATTCTGGCTGAGCAGATACTGCAGGGCATAATCAGGAGTAGTTCCCTTGCCGGGCAGATAGATGGTGCGGCCCGCCAGATCCTTCACACTCTGAATGGTCTCTCCATACTCCAGAATATACAGGACACCCAGGGTATTGATATTCAGTACTACCACTTCTCCGCCGGTTTTATTGTACAGAACACTGGCTACATTGGCAGGGATCAGGACAATATCCAGATCTCCTTTGATCAGCGCCGTATTGATCTCATCAGCTGCAGCAGCCATGGTGAATTCATAGGCATTGGCAGTCTCACCCTTTTTCGCCTGATCCATCAGCTGCACCAATCCCATGGACGTAGGCCCCTTCAGGGAACCGATACGAACATGACCGGGCACCGGATCGGCGCTCACATCGGCCGGAGTTTCCTCCTCTGTGATCTGTGGTTCTGTAGTTTCTGCCAAAGGCTCACCTGGTTTGATCGTCTCATCGTTGTTTCCTGCGCAGGCAGCCATAGACAACACCATAACCATGCCCAAAATCATTGCCAAAATACGTCTCTTCATCGTTGCTCCTCCTCAGTCTTTATTTTGGAATAAACTGTTTTCGTACTGATGCCCGGCAGCATACCAAGGCGTCCGGACAGAGAACTGATCACATCGGCTGGCGCATCGATCACTACACTGATGATAGATACTCCTTTCTCTCGATAAGGGATCCCCATACGACCGATAATGTATCGGCTGTTATCATGCAACAGCTGATTCAACCGCTCTACAGAATCGGGATTCTCCACGATGATACCGATCAATGCCACTCTTGTCTCCATACTACCTCCTGTTTTCTGCCCGAGTACGGCCAAACAAAAAAATCCGGCCGGCAGCCGAACTTTAGCGTTCTCAAAAAGCACATATACCTTGCAGGTACATATGTTATTGGTTTCCGTTATGTCGCTGCCTTCGCCCTCTGAATTTTCATTGGGTTCAGTACAATGTATTTGTATATTTCAGATTTGGCAGCAGGACGAACCTAGTACCGCATCTGCTATGACAAACATATCGTCTATCATCTTTTTTAGTATATCATAGATCGACCAAATCAGCAACAAAAAAAGACCCCTTGGCATCAACTAACACCAAGGGATCTTACTGTTTAACATTATGACTCTGGTACTTCATCCAATTCGTCCATCAGACGGATACCAACAATTCGGAATAAAAATCCCGCTGCCAGAAACGCCAGCATACTCAGTTTTCCCTGCGTACCGGCAAACACGGAAACCATAAAACCAAACTCAGGAACACTCAATTCTATGCGCCCCAAAACATTTTGATAAGGAACCGGCAAAACGTCATTGCCTGCATTGGCATCGCCTTTTGTGATGAGTTTTCGTTCCTCTCTCAGGTTCTCCACTACGCGATGTGTCACCGTAGCATCTGCGCCTTGACCACCATAGAACACCAGAACATCTTTAGGCTGTAGTTGCGCAGGATCAACCTCTCTGGCAAATATAATGCTGCCTGTAGGGATCTCCGGTTCCATACTACCACTGGTGATATGATAGATTTGATAACCAAACAATTTAGGTACCGTCAGGGGAATGCATCCAATGATCACGCCCAGCATCATCACTAATCCCAACACGCGCAACAATTTCCCTGCCGTGTTCTTTACCTTACTGCTCATTGGGAAGCATCCTTCTCATCTTTTTTATTTTTACGATGAGTCAAAAGCCACCATACCAACAGTACTAACGCAATGAGGGAGAATACGGCAATAGCAGCCGCACCGTAGTACATCCATGCATCTCCACTGACCTGATTGGGATTATCCACCAAAGGAACCTGAGGATCATCCAGATCGATAATATCATCGGGGCCACTCTCGGGCTGAGATTCAGGCTGAGACTCGGTCTCCGTCTCGTTTTCGTCGATGGTCTCATCCGGCAATGTCTCGTCCTCACCACTTTCTGTGGTCTCATTTTCACCACTCTGAGAAGCAGATTCACTGTTCTCATCGGTCTCATCTTCTCCCACGGTAGGAGCCTGGACTGCTCCGCCACCGCTGCCTGAACCGGCAGGAATGGGGCTATACACGAAGGTAAATACATTATCCGCTTCATTGGCAGACAATGTCTTGGTCAGGTTGTATGCCTGAGGCTGATAGCCATCCACATACAAAAATGCCACTACAGGCTTATCACCCACATTGCCGTAATAGGTACGGGGAGATGCGATCTGCTGACCATTGCGGTCCACATATCGAACGATGTATGCTGTCTGATCGCCCTGAATACCATAAGCCACTACATAATCTGCGTCACCTTTGACAGCAAATGCAGGAGACTCTACCGTGTTATTATCACGGCCGCCTCGGCGTACACCCTTCACATAGTACTTACTATTATTGTGAAGCTTTACAGCGCCATCTGCTGCCACGTCCATGGTGACCACATCACCGATCTCCAGTCCCTGGATCAAAATGGTCTCCTTATCACCGGTGATCGTATAGGAAGAACCCGTTGCCTTATTATCTACCGTCACCATATCCGTGCCGGTAAAAGTACCCTGTCCGCCTACATACAGTGTGATCTGGTAGGTATATTCCTGTGCTGCCATTGCCTGATTGCCCAGCAGATTCCAGGACAGACACATGGCCAACAATAAGGCAAACACTCGAACCAACTTCAGGACATTACAGGGTTTCTGTCTTTTACACATACTTACGCCTCCTTCTGTCCCTTCTTGTAGTTCATCAATGCCAAGCCGATCAACAGGAAACCGCTGACCATAGCCAGACCAGCCCACAACACCACGGGTGCTTCATCACCGGTATGGATAGAAGTACCATTGGGTAGTTCTACGGCAAAATTCATCTGTACTTCTGCCAGAGTATCCTGATAGATGTTACCCTGAGTTTCACCATCCAATGCAATGTACAGAGTGATCTCTGCTTCTGCACCGGCAGCCAAAGTATCCAAGAAGAAAAACTCTTTCAAAGAGCTGGAGATCTCATGGAGACCTTCGCCTACTACGCTGACCTTTTCACCACCTACACTCTCACTGCTATACAGGATCTCTTCGCCGCCGGCAGGATTGTGATAGGTCAATATGTAAGTATATCCACCACCCTCAGCCACAGTCTGGGTATCTTCCAAGGTCTTGATGGCTTTGTTGGTCATATACCAATCCGTCGGAGTGGAGTAGGCATTCTTCAATGTCAAATGAATGGTTGCATTGTCACCCGGCTGCATCCAGTACATGATATCGGCAAATTTCTCCGTCTCGAAGGTACTGATCATCTCTTTGCCGTTGGTGAATTCTACGTGCCAGTGATTCTCTCCAGTGTACTCCTCTGCATGGGCCACGCTCACGGTTCCAAATACCAGCATCAGCAGCAGGGCAAGACACACTATTCTTTTTTTCATATTCTTACCCTCCTGTTACTTGTAACTTAACGTACCGTCTTTTTCCAGTTTTACATCTACGCCCCAGGCACTCTTGATCGCATCTTTTACATTATGGGTCTGCACGGCATCGACTTCAGCCTCCAGTACAAACTCCAAACCATCATAATCGTAAGTAGTGGTGATCACATTGCCATCAACACTGGTGATCTGAGTCACTTTTTTAGCTACGGACGGATCGATGGAAATCGTGTCGGTAAACAAAGGAGCCGTCTCTCCTACCTTAAGCATCTTCGTGTAATACAGCACGGTGCGCTCCTGTGTAGAAGCTTCCTCGTCAATGATCCAGCCATTATCCGTCAGAAAATTCAGCTTGATCAGGGAAGGGGATACGTCTGTCAGCTTATTACCCTCTTCATCGTTCCAGTAACGGTATACCATAACGCGCACATACTGATCGATGTTACCGCTGTTGCGCACAGTCAGTTCTTCTTTGTAGGCCTTGCCCAAAATCAGCTCTGGCTCGGTCACCTTCTCGTCTTTTGCTCTGGCAGCCGCTCTGGCTTCCCTTTCCTCTTCTGTCTCCAGCATGTACTCCAACAGTACGCCAGTATGCTCATCCCACTTATCATCTGCGCCGGTGTAATCACGCCAGCTGATATCCTTTTCATTCTCTACCAGAGTGACACCGATGTCGTAGATCAAAATACGAGCCTTGTATGTTTCACTGAAGTAAGTCAGTGCTGCCTGGCTGCCGCCGGCCACACTGCCCATCAGCAACAATACTGCTGCCACCAACAGGATGCCGGTGGTCATCTGGCTGCGAAATTTACTTTTCTTATTCATCGCCCTGACCTCCTTCTCCCACAGGAATGTCCTGTGTATTGGTGGTCACATCAGCTTCCATGGTCCAATCCGCATAGGCAACACCGTTCTCATCATAAAGAACAGGGGTGCTCTCCTGAATTACCGTCACATTAAAGCTGGCTGCATGCTCCTCGGGAACTTTGATCGATATCACCAGTTCTTCCGTCATGGTCCCCGGTGCCACCGGATCCTTATAATACCAGTAGCCATCGTCTTCCATTTGCCATTTGCCGGAAGCGTTATCTGTATTCAACAAACCAAATGCAGAACCGGCGAAAATCTTAACACGGACGAAACTGCTGGTCTCACCAGTATTTTCCACCTGAATGTGCTTATCCCACTCTACCATTCGCTCACGAATCTTGGAAGAAGATTCCAAAGTGAGCCAATAACCACCTCTTGCTGTGGCATAAGTAGTAAAGTATGCCATGGATTCCCCAACGCTAAAATTCATCACCAGAACCAGAGCCAGGACAGCCAGCAAAACAGAACCAATTTTCTTTCCTTTCTGTCTCATCCTTATTCTCCTCCGTTCTCTCCGCTCCAAGCATCATCTTCTACAGGGGTCCACTGATACTCAGATCCGGTATACTCAAAGTGGTTTACCACTCCGCTGCCTCTGATCAGACGATCATCATAATCGTTAACAAAGACCACCTTGACAGGTCCCTCTTCTTCACCATCTGCCAGGATCACTACGGTATAGCCATTCTCACCCTGAATCAGTTCATAAGATGCACCGCTGTACACCTCGGTAACCGTCACAGAAGCGCCAGCGGGAATATCATCCACGCGCGCCTGCTTCTTGCCCGGCTCATTGAAATTCAGAGTCAGCACGTTGCTGTATACCACCATATCTTCTACCAGGGTACCATTTACCATAGTATCTCTGGTCCCCTCTACCTGGAATACAAACACGGCGTCTCCCAGGGTCTTGTTGTAAGTCTTTAACTCTTTTTCAATGATCAGGTCACCATAACGCTGGATCTGCTGAGCCTTCAGTCCTACCTCTACTACATACTGCCAGGTGTCGTCACCATCCTGGAAATAGCTATGACTGGGCAGTGTGATCAAGTACGGAGAAAATACATATTCATACTCTGCCGTCTTCACAGGATCCATAGTCACCAGATACATGCCTACTTCCAGATCATTGATCAATCCCAAGCCGCCGGATATGGTGGCTTCCACAACAGGCTCCACCTGCTCATCCTCAACGATCTGAGTAGCCAAAGCAGACTTTGTCTCCCAATCTGATGCTGTGATCTGATCATCCAGATCAGACAGCCCCAGGGATTCAAAGCCTTCTACTGCAGTAAACTGCGCATATTTATCTACGGTCGCCACCTGATACAGCTTCACAGGAATCTGTGCTGTAACCAGTTCCTCGTAACCGCCGGTTGCTTTGATCGACAAAACACACTCAGCTTCCGTATTGATAGCATCCAATGCGTATGCTCTCAGCTGAGGGATCGCCAGCACCAGTGCCAAACTCAACACTGCAGCCCCCAAAGCTTTCCAGCTTCGCCCATATTTCTTTCTCATATCTGTCGCCCTCCCTTCGAAAGAGTCCAAGCGGCTAGTCCTGTTCCCAGGCTTCCGTCTCATCAGAGGCGGTACTATCGATCAACTTTAACAATTCCAGTGCGCTGCGGAATGCCACTGTCTTATTCTCTTCAGTCCATGTGACCTGTCCTTGCCAAGTTGCATTCTGTCGATACTGTACACGCACCACAAAAGTCGCCTTGTCGCCACGCTGTTTATCCATATCTTCCTGCCTCGTTACAATTACATGATTTCTTTGGTTACTAGTTACCGTCTGCGCCTTCATCTCACGAAAACTACGAGATTTGGTAGATGCCTGGGGAAATCCCAGCCAGTCGTAAAACTGCTCCATCCGCTCCAGCAACTCGCTGGCATTATCAAACAGGATGGGTTCTTCATGATACCGGGTATGTAATCTACCCTTCCACTCGCCATGTCCCAGCGCATCAAAACACAATTTCACTACACTGGACACAGCCAAACTCACTTGCCTCTCATCCATAGATACACCTCGCTCCATACTTATATTCTACACAATGTTCATTAAAAATCCAATTAAAATTTTTCAAAAAAACGACAAATTTTTATATTTTCTACAAGTTATAGTGTTTTCTGCTCTCAAATACCACAATTTGCCCTGCACGAGAGGCCCCGTGCAGAGCGGTATATGCACTATTTTTCTGCCTCAGACTTGTCTTCTGATATCTCTGCCGTAACAGTTTCAGAAACAACAGCCTTAGCTGCAGCCTTTTTTGCTCGATTCTTCAGGTGCATTGCCAATGCGATCAGCAAAATCAAAAGGAACAGGCCGATTCCGATATAAGGAAGATAGGCGCCCCAATCAAAGCCTTCCTCCACAGGCTCTACTACCTCGACCTCGGGAGTGTACTCGATGCGATGTCCACGTACCAACAAACGGTGAGAGTTGATACCATAAGGGGTACAGGTAACCAGAGTACAGTAATCCTCTCCGGCCACAGGCTGAATATTGTCCACCTCTGCCGGCAGAACCACAATGATCTGGTCCACCTGGTAGGCCACTACCTCGCCCAGCACATAGATATAAAAGACATCTCCCTCTACCACCTTATCCAGGTCAGTAAACAACTCTGCGGAGGGCAAGCCTGTATGACCGGTCAAAACACTGTGGTTACCTTCGCCGCCAATAGGGAAAGCAGACTTCACGATGTGACCTACTGCCTTAGACAAAACATTCTCACTGACACCGTGGTAAATAGGCAAATAAATATTGACGGAAGGGATCTCGATATAGCCCATCATGCCATTGCCAAAATTCATGATATCCTTGTACTCATAAGGACAGTCGGTAACAGTACCGGTATTGACCAGGGAGGCGTTGTAAGCCTCAGCCTTAGCACGCTCTTCGATCAGTTCCAGCTCATCACGGTTCGCCAGATTATCATTAAACTCCTGGATCGCATAAGAACCAGTCAGCTCATTATATACATTACTGAGGGTGGGATACAGCATAACAGCCAAGCCAGCCACCATCAAAAGCACCACTAACAGGGTGGATTTATTCTTTTTTTTCTTCTTTTTCTTCTTAGGCTCAGTCGCAGCCATAGGATCATCCTCCTCGATATTTCACTCACAGCGCACATTGCACTGTTCTATTTTCTCTATCTTTTATCCTCATTGTACAACAGAACCATTAAAAATACCATTAAAAATCCTACCTAAATTATTGTTTTTTGTAATAAAATATGTTTTTTTAGGTTTTTTAATGTTTTATGATTTTTATCATTTCTCATCCTGTACATCTGCCCACGGATTTTGATAACACCAAAGGAGCAGGATATTCTCCCGCTCCTCTTGTATGCAACCCTTACAGGATCTGCATTTTCGCTATGTAATTAATTACTCTTCCTCTCTCTTCTTCAGAGTCAGGATAGCGCCGCCAGCCAGAGTCATCAGACCACCGGATACGGTGAAGATCACGGTACCGATACCACCAGTTTCAGGCAGTACGAAGGTGTTACTGTTGGCAACCTTAACTTCATAAATAGCATTTGCTTCGCTCAGTTCCACTTCCTGATCTGCATTCACAGCAGTACCTACGGTAACCTTGATGGGGTAGCTCAGCAGGTTGTAGCCAGCAGGAGCCTTGGTCTCTACCAGGTAGTACTCACCAGCAGCCAGGCCGTACAGCATAGCTTTACCTTCAGCATCAGTCTCTACAAAGTTAACCTTTGCGGTAGCTTCATTTACATCAGCGGTGGCAGGATCATCTACTGCGATTACTGCAGAATTGTAAAACTCTTCGTATACTACCCAAGCAGTCTTACTCTTTTCAGTTACCAGCTGCACAGCACCAGTTACATTCTTATCAGCAACAACCTTAGCCAGCTTGAAAGTAGCACCAGACAGAGCAACTTTTGCGTCCTTAGCATCATGCTTGAAGATATTGATAGCGCAAGTGAATACCTGAGGGATATCAGACTCAGAATCAAACTCAAAGTTTACAGAGTTGGTATAATCCAAAGTTGCCTTATTAGGAATCAGAACACCAGCACTGGCGTCTTCATCGATAACTGCGTTAAAGTAAACACGTACCTCGTAATCAGCATTGGTCTTACCCTCAGCAATAGAAGTAGCAACCTTATCCATACCAGCCTCGGTCAGTCTGACCTCAAACTTATCAACAACCTCTTCTACAGCAGTTTCACCTTCGCCTACCTTTACAGTAGCCTGGGAAGTGATAACGATATAATGTTTATTAATTTCCAATTCTACAGCCTCAGTATTAGCCTTATCAGTAACCAGGCCAACCTTTACAGCCAAATCCTCTGCATAAGTCAAACGATAATCCAGAGTATCGCGGATGATATATTCCTTACCATCAGCCATATCTACAGGAACACCACCGCGGATGATCCAAGTGTGTTCTTCATTTACCTCAAAGCTATCCAAGTTGTTTTCAATTTCGGTTACATCCTTCTTGATTTCCGGACCATCCTTGATGTCATTCTTGGCAGATACGTTGATGGTATAAGAAAGGCCACTACCATCTTCGGTTGTCATAGGAACAGCTACATAGAAAGGTGCCAAAGGAGCCTCGATTGCAGCATGAGGACGCTCAACCAGCATATAGATTCCGTCAGGATTCTCTACACCATTCAGCTTGCTCAGATTTACAGAAGCCTTACCGGTGATGTCAGTAGTCAAGGTAGTTACAGGAGCATTTCCAGTGATAGCAGCAATAGCAGCCTCAGTGGGAACCATTTTGTCATCAACCTTTGTAGCGAAGTAAGATTCCTGAGCAGTATACTCATCCACGGTGCCTACATAGTAAATATCGAATACGATACCTTCCAGGGGATACATTACATCACCGATCTTGGTGGTCTTATTAATGTTGATCACACGGTCGGGAGTTACAGAAGTCTGAGCATGAATGGGCATGAAACCTTCAACGTAACCAACCATGGACTGAGAAACAGTACGATCGCCTTCTGCATCAAACAGGTATACACCAGAAACATTCTGCTGGCCATCGATATACAGATCTACCTTATCAACCACACCAGGCAGAGTCAGTTCGTACTTAGTGGTACCATTCGGAAGTTCCTTGGTATCAACCACATTTTCGCCCACAACTGCAGACAGCTTCATTTCATCGCCTTCAGATTTCTGAATTTCGATGACAGCATTGATAACAGTAAACTGCTCATACTCGCCGGTAGCATCATTCTTAACGACTACAACTTCACGCTCAGTCTTAACAAAGGAAGCATCGGATACAACGATATCTTCAGCCTCAATGCCTTCCATATTCAGGAAATAGTTGTACAGGTTAATCATGTTGGACTCAGTATACTCAGTCTCTACGGCATCCAGACTATCAGGATATACAAAATCATCCTCGTCATAAGAATACATACCTCTAATGCCATCATAGTGATCGTTGACAGTATATTTGTCACCATGGGTGATTTCCCAAATAGCCTGCTGAGTTGCAGAAAGCAATTCGCCCTGTGCAAGATCTGTTACAGGATATCCTGCAGCATTTGCAGCCTTTGCAACATCCTCAACAGAAATGTGAGGGAAGCTGTTTAGGATCACTGCACGCAATCTGGCAGCAGCACCAGGAGTATGATATGTAGAATCTTCCAAATTGATTCGACGGTATACTTTATTATCTCTCGCGCTAGTGTCCGCATCGGTACAATAAGCCCCAACATTTGCGCCACCCAAAGTATTTACCAAATTAAAAACCTCAGGGCAGTTATTATAGCTCCAAACAGAGTTCGGGCCAGCAGCAGGATCATTATAAGAATGATCAAAGGAATAACGGCTACCATACTGGTAGGGTTTTGCATCTGCGCCTGCATAGTTCAATACATAAGCATCAGTCCCTACATACTCCGGCTGAGAATCATCCGCCAGTGCCACACCACTGAACATAGACAGGGTCATCATACCCGTCAGCAGCAGTGCCATAAATTTTTTAAACTTAGTTGTCTTCATAACTTTCCTCCTTTTTTCTTAGTCATCACAACCAGTTTCGTTTCGAATAACTCTTATGCCTTCATTTTACACGCAATCCATTAAGAAAATCATTAAAAATTAACTTTTTTTGAACAAAGTTTGATTTTTTTACTTGTTTTTTTATTGACCCATATAATTCCATTAATATTTTGCTTCTTATATCATTATTTTTACTTATAAATAACTATGATTTATTTAATTTATTAACGTTTTTAGACATTAAACATATTTCGATAATTTTCGCAACTTGTCCATTTTTTCTCCCTCCTATCCACCCTTCCTTTCTGCTCCTTCTATGTTTTCACGACAAAAAAAGATTGAGTCATTACAACTCAATCTTTTTGTCTACACAAAATCGTGTAATTATTCTTCGTCTTCAGCCTCAGCCTTTTTGTTCTTCAGTAGAACCACTACCGCTACCACGATCAACAGGCCACCACATACGGTGAAGATCAGAGTTCCGATACCACCGGTAGCAGGTAATTCAAACTGTCTGCTGTTAGGAACGCCGGTTCCACCATTTGCCTGATCACTGGTACCATGGACAGGAGCTTCCTTGGGATGACTCATCAGGTTGTATCCGCCAGGCGCTCTCACTTCTACCAGATAGTAAGTTCCCTCAGCCAGACCATATACCATAGCCAGACCGTCCACACCGGTAACCACATGATCTACTTTTTCTGCCCCTTCTGCGGTCCAGTCAGGAACCGTGTAAAAGGTCTCGTAGATCACTTGAGCAGTCTGGCCATCTCTCATCACCAGAGGCTGGCTGATGCCGGCATCGATCTCAGACTGTGTTGCCAGGCGAGCCACCTTAAACAAAGCACCTTCCAGCCCCAGCTCTGTGTTGGCTGCATCGTACTTGTAGATTCGCAGGCCGCGAGTGTACACTACCGGAATATCCGAATACTTTGTATCATGAGCAAATCCAACAGAGTTTGTATAAGTCAGGTCTGCCTGATTGGGGATCTCGGTATTGATTGCACCATTGGCATCGATCTTGGCATTAAAGTAAACACGAACCTCGTATGCCTGACCATCACTCAGCAATGCGCCTACGGCCTGCATGCCAGCTTCCGTCAAAGAAACCTCCAAATAGTCGATACCATGTCCCTGATCGTTAGTAAACACCTCAGCCCTCATGGTATAGTGAGTACCCTCAGTTAAAGTCAAACTCTCAGTACCTACTGCACCGCCAGCCACGCCAGCCTTCACTACCAGAGAATCAGGAATATAGCTTAAACGATAATCTAAGGTATCGGTGATCACATACTTTTCAGCATTTGCCATATCTGCAGGAACCTCACCGCGGATGATCCAGGTATGGGCTGCATCAGCATTGACTGACAGATGATTATTTTCGATCCACGCTACATCCTTGCTCACTTCAGGAGCAGGTTTTACCGTGTTGTTCAGTTTCAACTCTGCGGTGTAAACGGTAGTCTGACCACCTTCCACCTCTGTGGTGTAAGGCAAGAATACCAGAACAGGCTCTGCAGGTGCTTCGATAGCAGGATGAGATCTCTCTACCACCTGATATACGCCGTCAGCATTTTCAATACCCGCCAGCTTGCACGCAAGTGTCACATCGCAGAATGCCTTACCATCCTTATCGGTGGTCATGACAGCCACTGCTTTTTTCTTTCTGGCATTCAGAGCCTCTACATTCAGGCTTCCATCTGCATTCAGCAGTTCTTCATTGTATGTAGCCACATCGCTTACATAGTAAATATCAAACACAATGCCTTCCAGAGGATGCTCTACTGTCACTTCTTCACCCTCAGCGTTCTTCTCAGTGGTGGTAGTGATCTTAGAGATGCTGATGGCATTGTCTCTGTATTCTACAGGATCGATCATGGTCTCAGCATGTACAGGCAGAGAACTTTCATCGAACGCTACCATGGACTGTGTGGTAACACGCTCCACGCCAGTAAAGAAGTAGGCATCACAACCAGTCTGATAACCATTGATTTCCAGCCTTACAGCTTCCACAGATGCAACATTCTTAAAAGTGTGCTGGAAATGATTTTCACCATTATGGAGAGATACATTCTTCATCATACCTGCCATGCTGGCAGTCAGGGTCAGAGTATCATGCTCTCCCATAACCACATTTACAACAGCATTCACAGCAACATCGTAAGTACCATCAGTGTTGGGAACAACTGCCATACCCTTGTCGGTGAAAGCCACTTCAGATACCACGATGGTCTTAGGCTCCATACCTTCCAGTGCCATCAGATAGTTGAATAACATGTTGATGTTATTTACCGTATACTCACTTTCAACGGCATTCGGGTTTACCAAATCAGTTTCTGCCGTGTAATGAACCCAGCCAGCCAATTCCTCTGCCGTAAATCCCCAGGTATAGGATCCACCTCTGGTAGTGATAGGCGCATGCACCCTTACCTGATCACCGCCGGCCAATTCCCAAATTGCTAACTGTGTAGCCTGTAAGGCCTCTTCTTCCGTCAAATCTACCACATCCACATGCTCGGCAATAGCAGTATCCAACCATGCATTTACTGCACTGGCAATAGTGGACATATTTCTCACGTGAGGGAAGGAATTCCACATAATAGCACGAATGCGTCCGGCAACGCCTTCGGGATAATAGGTACTTTCTTCCAAATTCTTTCTCTGATATTCGTATCCGGAATGAGCGCCTACACTAGCATCCGTACAATATGCAGGAATAGATGCATAATCACCTCTACCGGCACGCTGACCATCTTCCACAGAATTCAATACATTGACATTGATCAGATTATAAAGCTCCTGAACAGTACTATAAGTCAAAGTGTTGGATTTATGGTCATCCGGTCCCAAATCCACACGGGGATAGCTCATTTTTCCTATATAAGGGGATGCATATAAAGAAGATTCCCACGCATCATAATCACCCAGGTTCGCCTTACCGCCCAGGTTGATCACATAAGGATTGGTAAACTGATATCCCGGATCCTCACCATTCTCCTCTGCCAGCGCAGTTCCACCAAACACAGAGAGCATCATCAATGCAGTCAGGATCCATACCATTATTTTTTTCATCTTGGAAGTCTTCATCATAGCTTCTCCTCCATACGATCCATCTATAAAAAGGCAATCATATACTACTATTATGGTACCATTCTACACATTGACCCATTAAGAAAACAATTAAAAAACGCGCTATTTCTAACAAAGTTTTTGCATGTTTTTACTTTTTTGTTATATTACAACAAAAACTCTGCCAATACACTGTTGCTTACATCTAATCCCAATTCCGTCAGACTCCACAGTAAATCTTCCGTTTCTGTCCTGCCCGTTGTTTCCGTCGCACATAATCTTTTTTTCTTCAACAGCAGACCCTGACGTTCCATTTTTTCCAAAACCGGGCCATAGACCGATTCCATCGTCTGTCCAAACTTTTTCTCAAAGGCAGCCTCACTGACACCATCCGTCAGACGCAATCCCAAAAACATAAATTCTTCCATCGAATCCTGAACAGACAGCAGTTCATTATCGCGACGCAGATCATCCAACACATCGGCAGCATCCACTCTGTCTTCCATCAATAGCTGAAGATACTCTCCCATCTCCCTCGTATTAGTAAAACGCTGCCCCCCATAATAAGAAGCCGCCCCCAGCCCCAAGCCCAGATAAGGCACTCCGGTCCAATACCCCACATTGTGGCGGCATTCGTAGCCGGGGTGAGAATAATTACTGATCTCGTAGCGATGATATCCTTCTTCTGCCAGGACAGATTTGGTCAGATGATACATCTGGCGATCTTATTCTACAGGTGGC
>JAFYLG010000015.1 GCA_017537225.1 Lachnospiraceae bacterium | reverse complement strand
GCCTTTATGATTCGAAAAACTGAGAAACTGGTCATAACCTTTTATACTACCACCGCCGCCATGGCTATGGAGCACCTCTGCAAATCTACCGGCGCAGATGGACGGATCATCCCCGTCCCCAGTAACATCTCTGCCGATTGTGGTCTTGCCTGGTGTGCCAGGCCAGAGAGTGAGTCTGCCCTTCTTCAGCTGATGACAGAAAATGGTCTGACCGCTCAGGGCATCTATCATTGCCTGGTGTAAGGAGGCTCTATGATTTACTTTGATAATGCTGCTACCACCCTTCATAAGCCAGATTGTGTGATCCAGGCGGTGACCCATGCCATGTCCACCTTTGGCAATCCCGGCCGCAGTATCCATGAGGGATCTCTGGCCGCCTCTCGCGCCATCTATGAGACCCGTCTGGCTCTGGCTCAGTTATTCCACGCGGAGGATCCTCAGTGCATTGCTTTCACTGCTAATGCCACCGAAAGTCTCAATATAGCCATCAAAGGGACTTTACACCCCGGAGATCATGTGATCACCACGGCGCTGGAGCACAACTCCGTCCTTCGCCCTTTGTACGAGATGGAGGATGCCGGTGTAGAACTGACCATTCTGCCTGCCGATCCTTTAGGAAATATTGATTACGACGATTTTAGTACGGCTCTTCGTCCCCATACCAAAGCTATCGTATGCACCCACGCTTCCAACCTGACCGGCAATCTTTTGGATGTGGAACGCATCGGTGATTTTGCCAGACAGCATGATCTTTTATTGATTGTGGATGCCTCTCAGACAGCAGGGGCTATCCCCATCGATGTCCAGGCCATGCACATCCATATCCTGTGCTTTACCGGTCACAAAGGCCTTTTGGGACCCCAGGGTACCGGTGGCTTGTATGTAAGAAGAGAGCTCCAGGTACGTCCCCTGCTCAGTGGAGGCTCCGGTGTACAGACCTATCTTCGCTCTCATCCGGCTCAGATGCCCACGGCGCTGGAGGCAGGTACGTTGAACGCCCACGGTCTGGCCGGTCTGCGCGCTGCCATTTCCTATCTTCAGGAGACTACCATCGATCAGATCCGCAAGCAGGAATTATCTTTGATGCAAGCCTTTTACGATGGTGTAAAGGACATCGACGGTATCACAGTATACGGCGATTTTTCTACCACGGAGCGATGTCCCATCGTTTCCTTAAACGTCCGGGATTACGATTCCGGCGAAGTCAGCGATGTCCTGTTTGAACAATATCAGATCGCTACCAGACCCGGTGCCCACTGTGCACCTCTGATGCACCAAGCTCTGGGTACCGTTCGGCAAGGAGCCGTTCGCTTTAGCTTTTCACATACCAATACCTTAGAAGAAATTTATACCGCAGTGTCCGCACTGCAGGAACTAGCCAAGGAGGAATGAATTTATGGAAAGAACTATCGATTGCCGCGGTATGGCATGTCCGCTCCCCGTGGTAAATGCTAAGAAGGCCGCCGAAGAAGCACAAGCAGGCGACACCCTGATCGTCCTGGTGGACAATGAGATTGCCGTACAGAATCTGCAGCGTTTTGCCTCTCACAAAGGATATGAAGTGTCTGGACAAAAGAATGCCGAAAAGGAGTACGCTGTGATCATGCAGATCGCAAATGCCGCTCCTGCCGCCCCCGCTCAGGAAATGGCCGAGGAAGAAGAAATCTCCTGCCAGCCTGACCTGATCAAAAAAGGTATGCTGGTGGTATTGTCCTCCAACACCATGGGCTCCGGCGATCCTAAGCTGGGCACTGCTCTGATGAAGGCCTTTGTATTTGCGCTGACTAAGCAGGATCACCTGCCCGAAACTATCCTGTGTTACAATTCCGGTGCTTATCTGACCTGCCAGGGTGCCGATACTCTGGAAGATCTGAAGCTGTTAGAATCCGAAGGTGTTACCATCCTCACCTGCGGCACCTGTCTGGATTTCTATGGTTTGAAAGAAACTCTTGCCGTAGGCGGCGCCACCAATATGTATGACATTGTAGAACGTATGGAGCAGGCCCGTGTCCTGGTAAAGCCCTGATGAGTATGGAGACAAAAGTAAAATTAACCAAATTGGCCAACTGCGCCGGCTGCGGCGCCAAGATGGGAGCCGGTACTCTGGCTAAAATGCTGGAAGGATTTCAGACCCACTCCGATCCCCAGCTCATCGTTGGCTACGATAAAAGCGATGATGCCAGCGTATATGTGCTGGACGATCACACTGCCCTGATCCAGACCACAGATTTTTTCCCTCCCATTGTGGATGATCCCTATCTCTACGGAAAAATCGCTGCCACCAATGCCATGAGCGATGTGTACGCCATGGGTGGCGAGCCTAAGCTGGCGTTGAACATTCTATGTGCTGCCGAGGGAATGGACGATGATACCATCCGTCAGGTCCTTCGTGGCGGATATGATACTGCCTATGAAGCCGGTGCCATTATCACCGGTGGACATACTATCCGCGGTGCCGAGCCCATCTATGGACTGGCCGTCTCCGGCTTTGTTCACCCGGACAAGGTGCTGACCAATAGCAACGCCCAGCCGGGCGATGTCCTGATCCTGACCAAGCCGCTGGGTGTAGGCATTCTGACTACCGGCGCCAAAGCCGATCTGACCGATATGTCCGTCATGGAGCGCATCTATACCCAGATGGCTACGTTAAACAAGACTGCCCGCGATATCATGGTAAAATATCCTGTCCACAGCTGTACCGATGTAACTGGTTTTGGCCTTCTTGGTCATAGTTTCGAAATGGCACAGGGCAGCAACTGCACCATCCATATTCAGGTGGATCAGGTTCCCTACCACAAAGAGGCTCTGGAGCTGGCTGCCATGGGTCTGGTACCTGCCGGCGCTTACCGTAACCGCACCTATGCCGAGGAAGGGGTTTCTCTGAAAAACGAGATTTCTGTCGCCATGCAGGACATTTTATACGATCCTCAGACCAGCGGCGGTCTTCTCTTTGCGCTGCCTCGTGAGGCCGCATCTGCCTGTCTGGAGGAAATGCGAACTGCGATTCCCCAGGCTGCTATCATTGGATATGTAACACTGCCTGAGGATTCTTCTATCATCTTAGAATAAAAGGATCATTATATGAAGGATTTGATCATTGTCCGTGGCGGTGGCGATCTTGCCACCGGTACCATTTATAAATTGCATCGTTGCGGATTTCCCGTCCTCATCCTGGAGACTGCCACCCCCTCCTCTATTCGCCGAAATGTGTCTTTTAGCGAAGCAGTATATCAGGGGCAGCAAACCGTGGAGGACCTGACCTGCTATCTGGCCGATTCCGAAGAGCATGCCCTCTCTCTTTTAAAGGAAGGAAAGCTGGCTATGCTCATCGATCCCCAGGGAGACTCCATCGCCCATCTTCACCCGCTGGTTGTGGTGGATGCCATTCTGGCAAAGAAAAATCTGGGCACTCATAGGGACATGGCTCCCATCACAGTGGGACTGGGTCCCGGCTTCACTGCCGGAGAAGATGTCCATGCTGTAGTAGAAACCAAACGTGGTCACAACTTAGGCCGGGTTCTCTGGCAGGGCAGTGCCGCTCCCAATACCGGCATCCCCGGTGTGATCGGCGGTTACGGCAAAGAGCGTGTGATCCACAGTCCTGCTGCCGGTATTTTGCGCAATGCAAAAAAAATCACCGATACCGTCCATTGTGGCGATGTGATCGCATGGATCCAGCAGGATTCTCAGACAGTACCTGTCACAGCCACCATCGACGGTCTGTTGCGAGGCCTGATCCGCGATGGCTATCCGGTGACAGTAGGCTTTAAGATTGCAGACATTGATCCTCGCATCGAAGAATACAACAACTGCTTCACCATTTCCGACAAGGCACGCTGCATTGCCGGTGGTGTGGTAGAAGCCATACTTTCCATGAAAGGACGTCTGTAATATGATCATTGCCGTAGTTGGCTCCGGTGGAAAAACCACTCTCGTGAAGAGGATGGCAGAAAACTATCGCCGTCAGGGCAAAAAAGTACTGGTGACGACTTCCACCCATATGTCCATCGAGCCGGACACTCTTCTGTCTGATGATCCGGCAGAGATCATCGCCCGCCTGGAAAAGGATGGCTACGTGATGGCCGGTGTGGAAGATACACACAAAATCAAAGAACTCTCTCCTGCCACCTATGAGGCGGTCTGTCCCCATGCCGATGTGGTTTTGGTGGAGGCCGATGGTTCCAAGCACCTTCCCATCAAGTACCCAAATGCTACAGAGCCTGTGATCTACTCCAATACCGAGGAGATCATCATCGTCTGTGGACTTCATGCCTTAGGGAAACCTGCCAAAGAAGTGGCTCATCGCCTGGAGCTGGTAAAACAATGTCTGGGAATCTGTGATGATACCATCATCACTGCCTCTCATATGGTCTATCTTCTGCAAAAAGGCTATGTGGATCCCCTTCGCCAAAAGTATCCCCACATGAAACTGACCATCTATCCAGCCTGGGACCACGCCCCCCAATATCAGGACATGGGCCAGTATATCATTGACCATCTTCACCTATAATCAAAACCTATACAAAGGGAGTGTTGCACAATGACCTGAAATCCAAATGATTTCGGGTCAGGAGCAACACTCCTTTGTCTATGACGCAGAAAAACCGGTCCGTTTTTCCATTGTGGATAACCGGTCCGGTTT
>JAFYLG010000156.1 GCA_017537225.1 Lachnospiraceae bacterium | reverse complement strand
GTGCAACTTTTGCGCCGCCTATTTTGTTTAATAGGTAGATGATAAATAAGAAAAGATGGAGATCGATAAAAACCGATGAAAATCGAGACGGACGAGCGTAGAAGGGAGGAAGCCTATGGATGCAGAGATCAGATCCCGATGGGAGAAGGCATTGGCAGAACATGGAGATGCGGTCTATCGTTTGGCACTGACTCGCACCGGACACAAGCAGGATGCGGAGGATGTGACTCAGACCACGTTTTTGCGATATGCAGAAGCGCTGGAAAAGGGAACGAAGTATGAAAGTCGGGAGCATGTAAAGGCCTGGTTGTTTCGTGTCGCCATCAATCAGAGCAAAAATCTGTTTTCGACGGCATGGTTTCGACATAGGGCAACCCTGACAGAGGAACTGACCTTTACGCAGGAAAGCTATCGGGAGATCTATTTTGTGGTGCAGTCACTGCCGGAAAAGTATCGCACGGTGATCCATCTGTACTATTACGAAGGTTACTCTATCAAGGAGATCGGAGGGCTTTTGGGTAAGAAGGAAAATACGGTGAAATCTCTGTTGAAACGAGGCAGAGAGCAGCTGAGAGAGGAGGTCCTGTAACCATGGAAGGAAGAGAAAAAGACTATCGTGGAGCCAATGAGGAGATTCATTTGGATGAATCTGTGAAAAATAACATGCGTCAGACATTAGCTCGTAGGAAAGTGGTACGTCGCAATCGCAGACTGGCCACAGCAGTGTGCGCCGCAGCGCTGATGGCGATCCTGGCGGTAACAGGTGTATTAGACGGTGCTTTGGCCTCCTTGGGACTGAGTGGAACCATGAATGCCCTGGCAGCTGCAGAGTATCCGGATATGCCTGGAAATAATCGCGCGTGGAAGATGGAATTTCGTGAACAACAAGGTCAGTATAGTGAAGAGTTGCTGCAAGGGATGAAAATGTTTGCCAGAGATTCGGCAGTCTTGGTCCTGGGAGAAGAAACAGAAAAGAACCTGTGTTATTCTCCGGTGAGCCTGTATACGGCACTGGCCATGACGGCAGAGATGGCAGAAGGAGAGACCAGGCAGCAGATCTTGGAAGCGCTCTATTATGACTACCCTCACGGTGTATTGTCTCCTGCATGGCCCAATCCTCAGTACGGTACAAGTCATCCCATTGACAGTCTGGCCGATGATATGTACCGCTATTTGACGTTGACCTACCAAAAAGAGGTGACCAGCGCCACCCAGATCGCTAATTCTCTATGGATCAATAAGGGATTTTTGACTGAGAAGGATCTGCGACAGACAACAGCAGATCTGTTGGCAGAGAAATACATGGTATCCAGTTTCGTTCGCGATTTTAGGAAAAAGAGCACAGAAAAAGATATGTCCGACTGGGTATTGCAGTACACCAAGGGATTGTTGGGCGGCAGAGAGGATGATTTTGATCTGAATGACGACACAGCCATGACACTGCTCAGTACGGTTTACTACTTTGAAGAGTGGACGGATCGATTTGATAAGTCCCGCAACGTGATCGAGTCATTTTATAAAGGGGATGGTACCACAGTGGATGCAGAGTATATGTGTGTTACTCACAATCCCTATTCGGTGTTGGCCAGAGAGGGTTATACGGCATCAGGATTGTCGACCAAGGGAAGTGGGCATATCACCTTTATCCTGCCTGATGAGGGATATACGCCGGCAGATATTTTAGGGAATCAAGAAATGATGGCAGAGATCCTGGCCATTGGTGGTGAGCCAGAGGTAGAATACGCTGAAGTACGTTTCAAGGTCCCTAAGTTTCAGTTTTGGTCAGAGATGGATTTGACCAATACAGTAAAACAGCTGGGTGTCACAGCGGCATTCTCTTCGGAACAGGCAGATTTTACTGGTATCTTAAATCAGAATGGCGTAGACGGTGACGGCGCTATTTGGCTCAGCGGTATCCGTCAGCAAACTACCATGTCTGTGGATGAACGTGGGGTAGAGGCAGCGGCTTATATCGAACTGCAATACGCCGGCGCCGCCATGCCCGAAGATAAGATCATCGAATTCACCCTGAATCGTCCTTTTATCATCTTGATTGAAAACGGCGGTCCGTTGTTTATCGGAGTGGTCAATTGTCCGTAAGGGATGAGTGTGTAATGTTGCATCGGCGGTCATGCAATGCAAGTTTCAATTTGCTTGCGCAAATCGAAACTCACGTGCTTCGCACTATGAGCAATGCAGCTCGATTTCGCTTTGCTTCATCTCGCTCACGTGCTTCGCACTATAAAAATAGAGAAAGACGAGTTTTGACATGCAAGCATGTCGTTCTCGTCTTTCTCTATTTTTGCATTGCTCATTGCTAGCGTGCAGATTATACATTAAAGCGGAACAGAATTACGTCGCCATCCTTGACTACATATTCCTTGCCTTCCAGACCTACCAGACCCTTTTCCTTAGCGGCAGCGTAGGTACCGGCATCCAGGAGATCCTGGTAGTTAACTACCTCGGCACGAATGAAGCCACGCTCGAAGTCGGAGTGGATCTTACCGGCAGCCTGAGGAGCCTTGGTACCCTTCTTGATGGTCCATGCACGAGTTTCCTGCTCGCCGGCAGTCAGGTAACTGATCAGGCCCAGCAGAGAGTAGCTGGCTTTGATCAACTTGTCCAGACCGGATTCGGTCAGTCCCAGATCCTCTAAGAACATCTGCTTTTCTTCGTCGTCCAGCTCAGACAGCTCTTCTTCGATCTGAGCGCAAACAACAAATACTTCGCTGTCGTTCTTGGCGGCAAACTCACGAACATTGTTTACGTGAGGGTTGTTAGCAGCATCGTCAGCCAATTCATCCTCGGCTACGTTGGCAGCGAAGATCACAGGCTTCCAGGTCAGCAGATTCAGGCTCTGTACAAATGCCAGCTCGTCCTCGTCGTCAAAGGTCATGGACTTGGCCAGCTCACCATTTTCCAGATGAGCCTGGATGGCACGCAGAATTTCCAGCTCCTTAGCCAGAGACTTGTCATTCATGGCAGCGCGTACAGTCTTGGCAATACGACGCTCCAGGATCTCCAGGTCGGAGAAGATCAGCTCCAGGTTGATAGTCTCGATGTCGCGCAGAGGATCTACACTGCCGTCTACGTGGATCACGTTGGCATCCTCAAAGCAGCGTACTACGTGAAGGATAGCATCTACTTCACGGATATTGGCTAAGAACTGATTGCCCAGGCCCTCGCCCTTGGAAGCACCCTTAACCAGGCCGGCAATGTCAACGAACTCGATGACAGCGGGAGTGGTCTTGCGGGACTTGTACATATCAGTCAGCAGTTTCAGACGGAAGTCGGGCACAGCTACCACACCTACGTTAGGGTCGATGGTGCAGAAAGGGTAGTTGGCGGACTCGGCGCCTGCTTTGGTCAGGGAATTGAACAGGGTGCTCTTGCCTACGTTAGGCAGGCCTACGATACCTAATTTCATATATTGTAAATCTCCTTTGTGTATATCGGTTTTCCAACTTTAAATTATAACATAGTTACAGGGGATAATCAACCAAAATCAGACGTAAAACTGATAGAAACTGCTAGAATAAGAGGGTAAAAAAAAGAATTGGAAATGATCACCTCTGTCTTGACGAAACCAAATGAGAGGAAGTATGATAAAGTCAGTGGGACCTGCGCGGTATTTGCAGGGAAACAGTAGTACATATGTATAAAGCATATGAAGAAAATAAGTATAAAAAACATGGAAAAGGCAGGAGGATACTATGTCGATCATGTATATCACCAAGGAAGAAAAACAGCGTTTGGATCAGGGATTTGCAAATCAGTATGGTCAGATGCCTACGCACTATTATTCCGCTCCCGGTCGTACCGAGATCGGCGGCAATCATACCGACCATCAGAGGGGCCGCGTGTTGGCAGCTGCAGTAAATCTGGACACCCGTGCCGCTGTGCGTGTCAATGGCACCGATGTGATCCGCATCCTGTCCCAGGGCTATCCCATGTGTGAAGTGGATCTGAAAGAACTGACTCCCATAGCAGGAGAGATCAACACCACTCCCGCTCTGGTACGCGGTGTAGCAGCTAAGTTTGTGGAAATGGGCGGCCTGGTAATGGGCTTTGATGCCTACTGTGAGTCTACGGTATTACCCGGCTCTGGACTTAGTTCCTCTGCGGCTTTTGAAGTACTGATGGGCGCCATCATGAATGGCCTATTTAATGGTAATCAGGCAACTCCGTTGAAAGTGGCACAGATAGGTCAGTACGCAGAGAATGTCTTCTTTGGCAAGCCTTGTGGATTGATGGATCAGACAGCTTCTTCTGTGGGCAATCTGGTGACCATTGATTTCTTTGATAAGGAGAATCCTGTCGTAACTCCTCTGGATTTTGATTTTGGATCCTGTGGCCATGCCTTGTGCATCATCGATACTCGTGCCAGCCATGCGGATCTGACGGATGAGTACTCTGCCATAACTAACGAGATCCGCAGCATCAGTGCTTACTTCGGAAAAGAAGTACTGACTCAGATCGCTCCGGCTGATTTTTATGCAGCCATTCCTGCCCTGCGCCAGGAGTGTGGAGACCGTGCTGTGCTGCGCGCACACCACTTCTATCAGGAAAATGAGCGTGTGCCTAAGCAGGTGGCAGCGCTGAGAGAGGGAGATTTTGATCGTTTCCTGCAGCTGATCAAGGAGAGCGGATATTCTTCCTATATGTATCTGCAGAATGTGATCCCCGCCGGTCGCAAAGAGCATCAGGAGGTAGCTATAGCGCTGTCTCTGTGTGAACTGTATCTGGCAGGTCGAGGAGCTTATCGTGTCCATGGTGGCGGCTTTGCCGGTACGGTTCAGGCTTTTGTGCCCATGGATCTGCTGGAAAGCTTCCGTGCCGGCATCGACGGAGCATTGGGGGCTGGCGCCTGCCATGTATTGTCCATTCGTCCTGAGGGCGGCGTGGAGATGAGAGTGCAGGACTAAAATTCGCGATAGAAAAATAAGACTTTTGGTACAAGCAAAAAGGATGTTTTGCTTGTACCAAAAGTCATTTTATTTTGTATGGCGAAAATCAGGCGTGTTTTTATAGAGAATGGACATGATTTTGGTAGAAAACTTGTACTAAAAAACATATTTTCCTCCATGGAGAGAGAGTTGTAAAAAACGAATTAGATTCTCTAATATATTATTAAATACTTTCTTTTTGAGATAAATTGTGGTACGATATGAGTTGTGACTATACATAACATGGTGAATTGGCCCCAGAAAACTAAAGGCTTACATGCGTAAGAGGATAGGGCAGACCATGTTGAAGGAGGACTTGCTATGAAAGAGATGAAATTCATCCGTCGGTATGTGAGCCGCCATTGGTGGCAGTATGTACTGGGCCTGATCGCATTGTTTGCGGTGGATTTTGTCAATACGTACATTCCGGAGTATACCGGTCGGATCACCGACGGTCTGGAGAGTCAGACCATCGGTATGGATGGTATCTGGCAGTTGATCATTAAGATCCTTGTGATGGGTTTGATCATTGCTGTTGGCCGTTTTGGCTGGCGTTTCTTTATCTTTGGCGCGTCTCGTTCTATTGAGAAGGAACTGCGCAATGATATGTTTGGTCATCTGGAAAAATTGTCCATGCGCTATTTTAACGAGCATAAGACCGGTGATCTGATGGCCCATTTTACCAACGACCTGCAGGCTGTCCGTATGTTTTTAGGACCTACCGTCATCACGGCGTTTGATGCTTCTGTCATGTTGATTTTAGTGCTGGTGAAGATGATCATCTATGTAGATGCCAGACTCACTTTTGTGGCGGTGATTCCGTTGCTGCTGATCATGTTTGGCGATTATTTCTATGGCAAGATCATTCACAAGCGCTTTTTGGAAAAACAGCAGGCGTTCTCCACATTGACGGATCAGGTGCAGGAAGCAGTCTCCGGTATCCGTATCATTAAGGCATTTGTCCAGGAGCGAAAGGAACTGGCGGCCTTTGCCAGGACCAACCTGTTTACTAAGGAAAAGAACCTGGGAGTGGTTCGTGCACATGCCATGTTTATGCCTATGATGGATCTGATCATCGGTGTCAGCGGTTTGCTTACCCTGTTGTATGGTGGATATCTGGCCATCATCGGTGATATCAGTCTGGGGCAGTTTATTGCTTTTAACTCATATATAACCATGCTGATCTGGCCCATGATCGCGGTAGGCGAGTGTATCTCCATGATGTCTCAGGGTATGGCATCCCTAAAGCGTATCGTAGTGATCTTTGATGAGGAGCCGGAGATCGTGGATGGCCCGGATGTACAGCCCCTGGAATCCCTGGAAGGAAAGATCCAGTTCCATAGCCTGAACTTTGCCTATCCGGACCAGAAGGAAGTATCTGTGCTGCAGGATATTGATGTGGTGGTAGAAAAGGGAAAGACTCTGGCCATTCTGGGACGAACCGGAAGCGGCAAAAGTACTGTGGCCAACCTGCTGCTTCGTCTGTACAATACTCAGTCCGATATGATCTCCATCGACGATTACCCTTTGCGTATGATACCGCTGGAGGTGCTGCGTCGTGATATCGCCTATGTTCCTCAGGATAACTTCTTATTCTCTGACACCCTGGAGAACAACATTGCCTTTGGTGTAGAGAATAAGACTAAAGAAGATATTTACCGGGCTGCCAAACAGGCCTGCATTCATAGCAATATCATGGATTTTCCGGAGGGCTATGAAACTATGGTGGGAGAGCGCGGCGTGACCTTATCTGGTGGACAAAAACAACGCAGTTCCATCGCTCGAGCTTTGCTCAAGGATGCTCCTATTTTGATTCTGGACGATGCTTTGTCTGCGGTAGATACGGATACAGAGGAGCAGATCCTTCGCAACCTGCGGGAGAACCGCCAGGGGAAGACTACCATCATCATTGCCCATCGTATTTCCACCATCCAGAATGCTGACCATATCCTGGTGCTGGAGGATGGCAGGGGTGCCGAGTATGGTACCCATGATGAGCTGATGGCTATGAATGGCATCTATCGTTCCATTTTTGAAAAGCAGCAGCTGGAGAAGCAGTTGAGTGAGGAAGGAGGGGATCTGGAGTGAGTCTGTTTACCAAGAAAAAAGATGAGAATTCGGATGTTCACTATGAAGGAAACGCCATTGTGCGTATGCTTTCCTATGCGAAGCCTTATATTCCTCAGATTTTATTCTGCTTCCTGATGGTGATCGTTGTGACGGCCATGGAGTTGTACAAACCTATCATCATCGGTGACGCTATCGACCTGTATATCACCGGTGATTTCCTGCCTGGCGAGATGGTGGATATGCGTTTCCAGGGTATCGTCAAAGCAGCCATCGCCTATATTGTAGTTCTGGTGGTACTGTTTATCTGCAATCGTGTTCAGTACCTGATCCTCCAGGAGACCGGACAGAAGATCATCTATGAGATCCGTAATCAGGTCTTTGCCCATGTAGAGAGTCTGTCCATGCGCTTTTTCGACCTGACCCCTGTGGGTAAGATCGTTACGCGAGCCACCAATGATGTAGAAGCGCTGAATGACTTGTATTCCAATATTATGGTTCGTCTGTTCCGCAATGTGATGAAGATCCTGGGATTGGTAGCCATCATGTTGTACAGAGATGTGCGTATGGCATTGTACTGTTTTATTATGGTCCCTGCCATTGTGGTGTTGACGGTGATTTTTAAAAATATTTCCCGTAAGGCATACCAGATCGCTAAGACCAAGGTGACGGCATTAAATACTTTCCTGTCGGAAAATATCTCCGGAATGAAGGTGATCCAGATCTTCCACCGGGAGAAAGAAAAACATGAGGAATTTTGTGAACGCAGTGAGGATCTGTACCGCGCTCACTATAAGGAATTGATGGTATTTGCCATTTTCCGTCCCAGCATCTACATGGTCTCTATCATAGCTCTGATCATTGTTATTGCCGGCGGCAGCTATGGCGTGTTCCATGGACTGATCAGCTTTGGTACCATGTATATTTTCATTCAGTATATCAACTCCTTCTTCGAGCCTATCCAGGAGCTGGCAGAGCAGTTTTCTACCCTGCAGTCTGCAGTGGCTTCTGCAGAGAAGATCTTTACCCTGCTGGATGAAAAACCTATGATCCACGATCCTGAGGAGCCGGTACAGCTGCCTGAGATCAAGGGTCGCATTGAGTTTAAGAATGTGTGGTTTGCCTATGATGGTGAGGATTTTGTCCTGAGGGATGTAAGTTTTACCATCGAGCCTGGTCAGAAGGTGGCCTTTGTAGGTGCTACCGGTGCCGGTAAATCCTCCATCCTCAACCTGATTGGTCGTTACTACGATATTCAGCGAGGCCAGATCCTCATTGATGGTGTAGATATCCGGGAGATGACCAGAGATCAGATCCGAGGCGCCATCGGTCAGGTACAGCAGGATGTATTTATTTTTACCGGTGATATCGCCAGTAACATTCGCCTCCGCGACGAGGAAATCACGGAGGAAGAGATCCGTGAGGCATCTCACCGTGTCAATGCCGATCGATTTATCGATAAATTGCCGGATGGCTACGCAGAAAAAGTATCGGAGAGAGGCGCTACCTTCTCAGCCGGTCAACGTCAGCTCTTATCCTTTGCTCGTACCCTGGCCCATGACCCTACCATCCTAATCCTGGATGAGGCTACGGCTAACATCGATACGGAGACGGAACAGTAGATCCAGGAAGCTCTGGAGACATTGATGACAGGACGTACTACCATCATGGTAGCGCATCGCTTGTCTACTATCCAGCATGCCGACAAGATCATTGTCATGCACAAAGGAAAGATCCGTGAGAGCGGTACTCATCAGGAGCTGCTGGAGATGGATGGAATCTATAAGAAGCTCTATCAGCTGCAGTTGGCTTGATGTATGAAAACAAATACCCAGAAAGCCCTTGAGAAATCAAGGGCTTTCTGCTATAATGCACGATAGGTGTTTTTGCGCTAAAATATGGAATAAGCGTTTAGACATGAAAAGGACTTTCAAGCATCATTTATGAAAGTAAGGTTCCCCTGTAAAGAACGGGGGAGATTTTTTCAGAAAGCAAATTAGTGTATGTATTCAGCGGTGCCGGCCAACTCCCTTCCATAAGGGACCTTTGGAGCCCGCCGGTCCTTAGATCATAGACTCTGCTAAGCAGAGGATAGGATCTTAGTACCGCTGCGCGCTCCATGAGCGGAAGCGCGTCCCCGTTGGAAGAGTTGGCTGGCATCCGTCAGTAATCGCACATAGAATTGCTTCTGACCCCTAAAAATCGAACAAACAAAGGAGATTTTTTATAATGACCGACGCATTAATCCAATGGTTTACCACCACCCTGGGGGGACTGTTATCTGAGGAAGTTATCGTATTTATTATTTCTATGGTTCCCATCCTGGAGCTGAGAGGTGGCCTGGTGGCTGCTAAGCTGATGGGAATCCCGTTGCTGACTGCCAATGCCCTGTGCATTATTGGCAACATCATCCCTGTACCTTTTATCCTGCTGTTTATCACCCCTATTTTCAACTGGCTGAAGACTACCAAGCCTTTCCGTCCTATGGTGGAGAAGCTGGAGAACAAGGCTATGAGCAAGAAAGATCAGATCGAAAAGTACGAGTTTTGGGGCCTGATGCTGTTTGTAGGTATTCCTCTGCCCGGTACCGGTGCCTGGACCGGCTCTCTGATCGCATCCATGCTGAACATGCCCTTTAAGAAGGCATTCCCTGCTACCATTCTGGGCATTCTTATGGCAGCTGTGATCATGGATATCGTATCTTACGGTCTGTTGGGTCTGTTTATCTAAGGAGTTCTTATGAGTCTTCTTTTGACGGGAGCCATCATCGCAGGTGCTTGCCTGCTGCGCTCCGAATATGAAAAGGTATGTCTGAAATTAAAGACCTATGTTATTGAGAACGATAAGATCCCTGCCAGCTTTGATGGGGTTCGCATTGCCGTGCTCAGTGATTTGCACAATAAAAAGTTTGGTGTCAACAATGAGGAACTGTACCGCTATCTGAAGGCAGCGCATCCTGATTATATTCTTTCTGCCGGAGATTTGATCACTAAGACCAAGCCGGAGGAGACTGGGGATGTGGCTCAGTTTGTGGGGAGTCTGACCAAGCTGTGTCCTGTGTATCTGGGCAATGGCAACCATGAGATCAAGCTGCGTCAGTATGACGTGCCTGGTCTTGGAGTGACAGCCTATGATCGCTATGTGCGCCATCTGCAGCAGTTTGGCGTGACAGTACTGGCTGATGAGACGGCTGTCATCGAGAGAGACGGTGAGTCTATTTGTGTCACCGGCTTGGATCTGGGATTGGAGCACTATGCCAAGGGTACTCATGTGGCTATGAAGAAGGGATATATGGAGGCAAAATTGGGACAGGCTGAGGCTGATAAGTTTCACATCTTGCTGGGACATTATCCTAACTATTTTCCGGAGTATGCGGCCTGGGGCGCCGATCTGGTGTTGGCCGGACATATGCACGGAGGCACGGTGCGTTTGCCTGGAGTAGGCGGACTGATGTCACCAAATTTTGAGTTTTTCCCCACTTATGATAAGGGATTGTTTACGAGAAAAGGATCCGCCATGGTAGTAAGCCCTGGTTTGGGAACTCACTCCATCAATGTGCGTTTTGGAGATAATTTTCCGGAGATCCCTGTGATCGTATTACGCAAGAAAAAGTAAGACAGGAGCGGCAGGGATTGGTTGTATCCTGACTGTATAAGTAGAGGTTCACTATGGGAATTGAAGTAAAACTGGAAGCATTTGAAGGTCCTCTGGATCTGCTTTTGCATCTGATCGATAAGAATAAAGTCAATATTTATGATATTCCCATTGTGGAGATCACGGCCCAGTACCTGGAGTATGTACATGCCATGGAAGAGGCTAATCTGGACACCATCAGTGATTTTCTGGTGATGGCAGCTACTTTGTTGGATATTAAGTGCCGTATGCTGCTACCCAAGGAGATCAACGAGGACGGCGAGGAAGAAGACCCCCGCAGCGAGCTGGTGGAGCGTCTGTTGGAATATAAAATGTATAAGTATGCTTCCCAGGATCTGAAAGACCGTCAGTTGGAGGCGGCTCGTGCACTGTACAAGGCACCTACCATTCCTCCAGAGGTGGCATCCTACGAAGAACCGATAGATATCAATGAATTGTTGGCCGATGTGACTCTGTCCCGACTGCAAAAGGTCTTTGATTTCGTGATGAAGCGCCGCGAAGACAAGGTAGACCCTGTCCGCAGCAAGTTTGGCCGCATTAAAAAAGAGCCTATTAAGGTGGAAGATAAGATTCTGGCGGTCATGGCTTACGGCATGGAACACAGAATCTTTGATTTCAAAGAGTTGTTAGAGAGTCAGCCTACCCGCATGGAGATCGTGGTGACATTCCTGGCAGTGTTAGAGTTGTTAAAGATGGGACGCCTGCAGGTGACCCAGGTGGAACTGTTTGATGAGATTCAGCTGGAGTTGGTAGACGATACTCCCGTGGTATTTGAAACCCTGACAGAACAGAGAGAGGAAGCGTAAATGGATATCAAAAAAGCAAAAATGATTTTGGAGTCGATCCTGTTTACCATGGGGGCTTCCGTGTCTTTGTCTGTGCTGGCAGGAGCCTTGGAGCAGGATGAAGATACCACTGAGAAGATCCTGCATACCATGATGGATGAGTATGTGGAGCAGGAACGTGGTATGCGCATCATTGAGTTGGATGGCAGCTTTCAGATGTGCAGTAACCCAGAGTACTATGAGTACCTGATCCGCGTGGCCAGCCAGCCTAAAAAGTATAATCTGACCGATGTACTGTTGGAAACACTGTCCATCATGGCATATAAGCAGCCTATTACCAAGGCAGAGGTGGAGAGTATCCGCGGTGTTAACTCGGATCATGCAGTGAGTCGTCTGGTGGAGTTTGGCCTCATTGAAGAAGTAGGCCGTCTCAATGCGCCGGGCCGCCCCATTCTGTTTGGAACTACCGAGGCTTTCCTTCGTCACTTTGGTATTGGTTCTCTGGAGGATCTGCCTGAGTTTGGTCCTGACCAGATGGAGGAGTTTAAGCAGGAGGCCGAGGAGGAGATCCAGTTGAAGTTGGATATCTAAAAAAGATTTATGAAAAGATGTGTAGGGAGAAATCGTAATGGTTTCTCTCTTTTTTACTTCAAGGGTTATGATTAGGTCAAAAATTACATGATAAATGCTAATAATTACAATAGTTGGTCCAAAAGTTACATCTTACACTGTAATAATTTGTAACCTGATATAATTGGCAAAACATTACTTTTTAGTAAAACGAATGATATAATAAAAAATGCAGATTAAGAATCGTGAAAGTAATTGATGACAGGAGGGCAGTCTGGCTGCGCTAACGAAATGAAGTACACAGAAAAAGAGATCATAATGCATTTACAATTAGGGTCCAGCTTTGCAGAGAGAGAGCAGGGAGTAGCTATGATGATGGAGCAGTATACAGGATTACTCTGGTCCGTATGCCAGCGTCGGTTACAGGATCCCGAGGATATCAAAGAGTGTGTAAACAGCACATTTGCGGAAGTGTGCTTCCACCCGGAGCGGTACGATGGAGAGAAGGGCAGTCTGAAAAATTATCTGTGCATGATGGTGGATCGGAAATCTATCGATCGTTACCATCAAAATGTCCGCAGACAGCAGGCAGAAGAGAATTACAGCAAGGAGCAGGAGCAACTAGAAAATTCGTCGACAGGCAAGCTTTATGGTGGTAGTGATCGATTTCTCACTGGCAATGAACGAGCGGCTGAAAAACTGGAGGAGGCTCTGGAACAGCTGGATCTTATAGACAGCCAGATCCTGCGGATGAAGTATTATGATGGTATGTCATACCAAGAGATCGCAAAACGGATGGGATTGACAGAGGGAACAGTTAAGATGCGTTCGCTGCGTAGCCGCAAGAAACTGTTTAAGATGTTGATCATTGTGCTGATCCTAGCTCTGCTGGCAGCTTGCGCTGTAGCTGTACTGCATAAGTATCAGTTTTCAGAGAGAGGTGGTTTCGTATGGTCCGAGGAAAGCAGTGTGTATCGTCTGGCGGAAGGGAAGATCAGTTGGGAGACTGATGGGATCCGATATCATTTAGTAGATGCCATTTGGACCCGACAGGAAGAAGATTCGCTTGTCGGTGAGGTAAAAGTATATATTACGGAAGAGTGGTTGATAGAACGGCCATCCTATAGATATTTTAATGTATTGGAAGTTATAGAGGCAGTAAAAAATAATCCTCCTATGGACTTGGAAATGATCAATAATGTAGGGTACGGTAGGCGAGAACAAAATTACCAATGGTCCCATTATGAAAATGGTGTGATAGAATATGAGTTGAAGTTAAAATGGAACTTGGAGGAGGAGAATCCAGACAAGATCATTATGCCTCTATATGTGGATCAGCAATGGTTGACAGATATCGTATTGGAACCGTTAGATATGGAAGAATATGAAGATTCCGGAGACGGACTGCGGCTGCACAATGGTACCAAATGGTCTTTGGGACCGGCATTGGCAGGAGAAAGGCAAACAATCATAAGCTTATTTGGCCCTCATAACGAGGAAATGGCACTGTCTTCTCGTATTTATACCAGCAGATATTTATCGTCACCATTAGAATCTACTCCTACGCTAGTCGGAAGGGATGGAACTTCTTATGCTATGATGCGCGCAGTAAAAAATCTGCATCATTTTAATTGGATGGGGGATATCGCACAGTGTGACTTGTCCTTTCCTGTGGTGGAACCAGGGAAATATGAACTGCATATTCCAGCGGTGTGTTATGAATCAAATTGGGCGTCGAAAGAGTTTACCTTGTGTTTGCCCCAGGAGGAAAATGTACGCAGAGAATGTGACGTGACTAGCTTGTTCCCGGATGGATCCGGACTACATTTTATCGGTATCACTAAGACTGCAGTGGAGAGCGTCCAGTATGATTTACTTCCTGGAGAAGAGGTGCCTCGCGAGGTCAAATTTTATTACTGGGAATATATTTTGGATTATGAGTTGCGATCTGCAGATAATATGGAATTTTGTTTGGCTACATTACAGACAACAGAGGAAAATGGTTTTACAATGGGAAATTTTCCTGAAAATGGCCAGATCACATTCTTCATCGACCGTGAACAGAATCTGGATCAAATCACACTATATTTGGAAAATCCAGAGTATATCGTGTATCATGATTTTGTGATACCAGTGACCGTGGAAATCGTGGCAGAGAAATCTCGGGTTGAGACATCCGCAATAGAATAAAAGGAGAAAACGAGCATTTGACGCAGGAGTCAGAAGCTCGTTTTTTTGGTGCCAACTTTTACAAAAAACGGCTGAATAATTACAAGTTTGTGTTACTTTTGATCGTTTTTTATAGAATACAATTGTAAGAAATCAAAGGAGAAAACGACACGATATGTTGAAAATCATACTTTGTGAAGACGATATAAAGGAACAGCAGGAGTGGCATCAGATGCTTCGTCATATCCTGTTTGACAAGGAAGATTTTGAAGTGAAATGTTATCAGGATGGCTGGGAGTTGATCCGGGCTGTGGAACAGGATCCAGACTTTTATGCAGATTTGATTCTGATGGATATACGGATGCCTCGGGTAGACGGTATTCGTACAGCCCAGATTTTACGGGAAAAGCAAATAGAGACCAATGTTATTTTTATTAGTTTTCACAGTGAGTATGTATTTCAAGGCTATGAGGTCCATGCCTATGATTATTTGTTAAAACCTCTTACCATACAGAAATTGGAACGGTCCATTCAGCGATATTTGGGAGAACTTGGGAAGAATGTGCGGCAACATTTGACAGTAGGGCGTCGAGCGGGAGGCGGCAGGATCGCTTTAAAGCATGTACATTATTTTGTCAGTGATAAGCGCAAGATCCATGCTGTGCTGGAACCTCCCCATGAAACTGTGGATTTTTATATGAAAATGGGAGATCTGGAGGCGTTACTGCAGGAGTGTGGTTTTCTGCGATGTCACCAAAGTTTTCTGATCAACGTACATAAAGTTCAGGCCTGGGATGGAAGCGGTGTTTATATTCCCGGACAGGCTAGGATCCCTGTT
>JAFYLG010000155.1 GCA_017537225.1 Lachnospiraceae bacterium | reverse complement strand
GAGTTTGCACTGGATGCGGAGCTGATTCACCGTGTAGAGATCCGTATGAAAGAACTGGTGGAGAAAGGATTGCCCATCGAAAAGCGCGCGGTGAATACTGATGAGGCTGTGGAGAGCTTCCACGAGTATGGGATGACTGACAAAGAAAAACTCTTTTCTTATCGACGGGTATCCCGGGTCAATCTGTACCGCATCAATGAATTTGAGGATTATTATTATGGCTATATGGTACCCAACACCAGTTATCTGAAGTGGTTCCGGCTGTATCTTTTTGCCGATGGCTTTGTGTTACAGTTGCCTCAAAAAGAAGCTCCTACAGTGGTGCCTCCTTTTGAACCTCAGCGCAAGGTATTTGCGGTGTTGCAGGAGTCTGATCAGTGGAGCGCTCGTCTGGGAGTAAATACGGTAGGGGATTTGAATGACCTGATCGTGGGGAAAGGCCTGGGTGAGTTGATCCTGGTACAGGAGGCTCTCATGGAAAAGAAACTGGCTCAGATCGCTGAGACCATTGCCTCGGATCGTCGCAAAAAAATTATTTTGATCGCAGGACCGTCTTCCTCCGGTAAGACCTCGTTCTCCCATCGACTGTCTATTCAGTTAAAGACCTATGGGCTGAATCCTCATCCCATCGCCGTGGACAATTATTTCCGCGACAGAGAGCTGGCACCTCGGGATGCCAATGGTAATTATAACTTCGAGGCGCTGGAGTGTGTGGATGTAGAGCTGTTTAATGATCAGATGCTGCAGTTGCTGGCTGGAGAGAAAGTAAGTTTGCCTACCTACAATTTTGTCACCGGCAAGCCAGAGTTTCGCGGCAATACCCTGCAGCTGGGAGAGGAGGATATCCTGGTCATCGAGGGCATTCACTGTCTCAATGATAAGATGAGTTATCGCCTGCCGGATGATTGTCGCTATCGAATCTATATCAGTGCTATGACCCAGTTGAACGTAGATGAGCACAATCGGATCCCTACTACCGATGGCCGTCTGATCCGCCGTATTGTGAGAGATTCCCGCACCCGTGGTACCAGCGCTCAGAGCACCATCGCTCGCTGGAACAGTGTGCGTCGAGGTGAGGAAGAGAATATCTTCCCTTACCAGGAGAGTGCCGATGTGGTATTTAATTCTGCGCTGATCTATGAACTTTCCGTGTTGAAGGCCTATGCGGAACCTTTGCTGTTCTCCGTGCCGAAGGATTCTCCGGAGTATCAGGAGGCCAAGCGTTTACTGAAATTTTTTGATTATTTCCTGCCGGTGGCCAGTGAGGACATTCCCCGCAATTCGCTGCTGCGAGAGTTTATCGGGGGAAGCCTGTTCCCTGTAGGATGAGAATGCTCTGATTTTAGGAATGACGGAAACCCGGTAATCGATAGAGGTGCCGTAAATACAGTACAAAAGAATGGAGAAACCATGCAATACATCAATTATTACCCTTCCCCTTTGGGACGTATTACGTTAGCAGCCGATGAGATCGGGTTGACCGGACTTTGGTTAGAGGGGCAGAAGTATTATGCCGGGCAGATGGATCGGGAGCACGATGAATGGATAGAAAAAGAATCCCCGGTACTGACCATGGCAAAACACTGGCTGGAGGAGTATTTTGCGGGAAAGGTACCGGAGGCAGCGATACCTATGCATCTGAAAGGGACTCCGTTTCAGATGGAAGTATGGGAGATCCTGTGTCAGATCCCCTATGGACAGACCATCACCTACGGTCAGATCGCCAGGCAGATCGCTGCCAAAAGAGGTCGTAAAACCATGTCAGCTCAGGCTGTGGGCGGTGCTGTAGGACGAAATCCCATCTCCATCATCGTGCCTTGTCATCGTGTGATGGGGGCTGATGGCAGCCTGACCGGATATGCCGGTGGTGTGGACAAAAAGATGGCATTGTTGACTCTGGAAGGTGTGAATTTGACTTGACGGAGGATAGGGCAAAAGTGGTATACTGATCTTAGAGAAAAACCATGGCAAGGAGGATATTCCATGAGCGCAACTGTATATTTTTCCAGAACCATTACTCCGGAAAAAGTATTGGAACTGTACAAACTGGTGGACAAGGAACTGCCTGGCAAGGTAGCCATCAAAGTTCATTCCGGTGAGAAGGGTAATCAGAACTTTTTAAAGCCCGATTTTTGGAGGCCTGTCATTGACCATGTGGGCGGCACTGTGGTAGAGTGCAATACCGCATACAATGGCGAGCGCAACACCACTGAGAAGCATCGTCGTCTCATTGAATATCATGGCTGGAGCAAGTACTATCCTGTGGATCTGCTGGATGCAGAAGGTCCTGATCTGGAGTTGCCCATCCCTGGCGGCAAGGTGATCCGGAAAAACTTTGTGGGTAAGGATATTGTAAACTATGACTCCATGCTGGTACTGTCCCACTTTAAGGGTCATCCTATGGGCGGTTATGGCGGTGCTCTGAAGCAGCTGAGTATCGGTGTAGCCTCCTCCTATGGCAAGGCTTATATCCACGGCGCCGGTGTGCCGGAGAATATCTGGACTGCAGACCACGACTCTTTCCTGGAGTCTATGGCAGATGCTGCCAGTTCTGTCATCGAGTATTTCAAGGGCAATGTGATCTATGTCAATGTGATGAAAAACATGAGCGTAGACTGTGACTGCTGCGCCAAGGCAGAGGATCCCTGCATCGCCGATATCGGCATCCTGGTATCCACGGATCCTATCGCCATCGACCAGGCCTGCATCGACTTGGTATATGCCAGCACCGATCCCGGTCGTCCTCATTTGTTAGAACGTATCGAGAGCCGCAATGGTGTCCATACCATCGAAGCCGCCGCCGAATTAGGATACGGCAGCAGAGAATATACTTTGGTTGAAGTAGAATAATTAAGGGGCTGTGACAGCCTATATTTATTCCCAGTCCGAGAGTGATCCGTCGCGAATCTTTGCGCAGGAGACTTAGAAAATCTTAGGCCTGCCCTATTTGCGTTGCAGGAATAATGCAAACTATCTGAGCCGCAAGGCGGCGAGTTTTTGCATTTTTTCTGTGTTTCTAGCAAATAGGACAGGCCTTAGTTTTTCTTGTCTCCAAGGATGTATTCGCAGAGGAACCTATCGGACGGAAACAGTATCGTTTTAGAACTTAAAGCAAGATTCTCTCTTTACCAGCTCCGCATGCAGTAAAAATGTACTCAGCGGCACCTGACTCAGCTGACTGGATAACGCGCAGTAGGCACTGCGACCCAGCTCGTCTCGGTTTTGGCGAATGGTGGTCAGGGTAGGGGTGGTGTGCTGGCACAGAGGCAGGTCATCAAAGCCGATGATGCTGATATCTTCCGGAACCCGATACCCAAGCTCCTGGCATCGCGTCATGATACCCTGAGCATACAGGTCGTGGCTGCAGACGATGGCGGTACAGCCATTTTTCAGCAGGCGAGGCAGATGGATGGACAGACAACCGGACAACTCCAAAGAATCACCCATCAGAGTGGGATCGGCAGCCAGTCCCAGATCAGACATGGCTTTGGAGAAAGCATCCATACGCTTTTGGTAGACATAGGACTGCAGGTCACCGCTGAGGTAACCGATATTTTCGTGGCCGAGAGAGTGGAGGTGGGAAACAGCCAGGCGGATACCTTCTTCGTTGTCAACACCTACGTGGGTCACATGAGGATTGCTGGTGATGTGGTTATCATAAAGGACGGTAGGGCTTTTGCAGGTTTCAAATTCCTTTAACCAGGGATCGGATAAGGACATGCCCAGAAAGAAACTGCCCTGATAGCGTCCCATGACCATGTATTCATCGTAGCGCATCTGGCGTTGCATCTGACGATCCAGGGGAATAATATTTACCTGAAACCCGGCAGGTTCTGCCAGCTTGCGAAACCCCAGGATAATGTCGTGACCGAAATCATCAGGACTCTGATATTCCATGTTGGTGACAAACAGAGCGATGCGGGGAGCTTCATTGCCCCGGGGAGCGCGGGTATATCCCAACTCTACCGCTGTCTCCAGTACGGATCGACGCATGGCTTCGCTGACATCCACAGCACCACTTAAGGCTTTGGATACAGTGCTTTTTGAAATTTGCAATTGACGGGCGATATCATCCAGGGTAGCCATGGATCGATTCCTCTTTTCTGTATATTTTCTGAAAATGACAACAAAAATCTTCAAATATCAGTATAACACAGGGTTGGATTGAATGCAACCGAAGTGCCGACAAGTTTCGAAGAAAATGTTTGCGGAAAGCGGGAAAATAGTACCAATAGATGCATAGTGAAAATGGACAAAATGACAAAGAGATAATTGTATAAAGTGTTGAAAATAGGAATGATATAAGCTTCATTATTGACGAAATAGGAAAAAAGTACTACACTATTTGTAACGAAACTTTACGAAACAATTGCGAAAAATTACGAAACAAGACAAGGTGGAGGTTTTATGCGATTCGTTTACGGCAAACAGGATATGCGTACTGCCCGCAGAGCGGAGGAGTACTGCTTTTTGCTGACCAATGGACTGGGAGGATATGCATCGGTCACCTCTGCATTTTCTGTTTCCCGCTGTGATCAGGGCATTCTGGTAGCGGCAGTCAAGGCTCCCAATGAGCGTATCACCATGGTACACCGCCTCAGTGAGACCTTGCAGGTGGGAGAGAAAACAGTATTTCTGTCTACTCAGCATTTTGCCGATAAGACAGCGCCTGAGGATGGATATCGTCATTTAGCTACCTTTTCTTATGAATATGAGCCTTGTTGGACCTATCAGGTATCCGGTGTTCAGGTGACTCGCCGCATGGCCATGACCTTTGAGGAGAATACCACCGCGGTGCTGTACGAGATCGAGAACCGATCCGGTCAGTCCTGCACGTTTAGAACGGTGCCCTTCCTGCGTTTTGCGCCGAAGGAAGAAAGTCAGACAAGACAAAAGAAATTCACGTATACTGACGGGCAGATCCGTTCCGGTCAGTATGCCTTACATATTACGACCAATGGTACATTGGAAGAGATCCCTGCCTGCTGGCAGACCCTTGCTTATCCGGAGGATGAGAAGGACGGCCGGGCAAAGAAGGGAAAGACCGGCGCCTGCTGTGCGGTAGAGATCACCGTGGCTGTCGGTGAGACTGCCAGACTGGCAGTGATTTATTCCGCAGAGAAAGTAGGAGCAAAGTCATTTGTGGCAGCCACAGAGACTGAGAACACCCCCACTGCCATGGAAATCGGCAAAAGCGGCTTGATGGATCCTGTGACTTTGGCAGAACTGATCCTGACAGCCCAGCGAGAGCGCCTGCAGCAGTTGGAGGAGTCCTGCGGCCTGACCGATCCTGTGGCCCGCCATTTGGCCGTCAGCGCCGATGCCTATATCGCTCAGAGAGAGTCCACAGGAGGCAAGACCATCCTGGCTGGTTATCCTCTGTTTAGCGACTGGGGCCGCGACACCATGATCGCTCTGCCCGGATGCACTTTGTCTACAGGACGTTTTGAGGATGCCAAGAGTATTCTTCGGACCTTTTTAGCTTATGAACAAGATGGCCTGGTGCCCAACCTCTTTCCGGAGGGTGCCCAGCAGCCTATGTATAATACCGTAGATGCGGCTCTGTTGCTGATCGACTGCGTATGGCAGTATGTGCAGCGCACTGAGAATCAGGACTTTGTAGCAGAGGCCTATCCTGTGCTGGAGCGCATCGTAGCCGCCTATCAGCGCGGCACCAAACATTCCATCGGTATGGATGAGGATGGCTTGATCTTTGCCGGAGGCGGTCTGGATCAGGTGACCTGGATGGATGTATGCGTGGAAGGCATTTTGCCTACTCCTCGCCACGGCAAACCGGTGGAGATCAATGCCTACTGGTACAATGCCCTGCGGATCATGGAGATCTTTGCAGGACAGATGGGATTGGACGGCACCGGCTACGGTGCATTGGCCACCCGTGTCAAAGAGGCATTTGTAGAAAAGTTTTATATCACAGAGCAGGGATATCTGCGGGATGTGCTGTCCGGCACCAGGGCAGATGATCAGCTGCGCTGCAATCAGATTTGGGCAGTGTCCATGCCTTTTACCATGCTGGATCCTGAGCAGGAGAGAAATGTGGTGGATGCGGTGTATCGCCATCTGTATACTCCCTGTGGTCTGCGTACCCTGTCTCCGGAGGATCCGGAGTATCATGGCAGCTATGGCGGACCTCAGTTGCAGCGTGATATGGCCTATCATCAGGGTACGACCTGGGTATTCCCCATGGGTGCCTACTATCGCGCTTATCTAAAGGTTCATGGCCGAAGTGTAGAAGCGGCTCGCACTGTGCGTGCTCAACTGGAGGCTCTGGAGCCTATGATGCGTGAGGGTTGTGTGGGACAGCTGCCAGAGATCTACGAGGGAGATTTCCCTACGGAGAGCAAGGGTTGCTTTGGACAGGCCTGGAGCGTAGGCGAGATGGTTCGCGTCTTTGAGGATGTGGAAAAGATCCTGGCAGAGATTTGACAGAATCCGTGCCGCAATAAGATAACAATACATGACATTTTGATAGAGGGGAGATCATGGGATGGCGACAACACTGGACAAGACAAAACGACATTGGTGGCAGTCTGCTGTGTTTTATCAGATCTATCCCAAGAGTTTTCAGGATACCAATGGAGACGGTGTAGGAGATCTGCCGGGTATTATTTCCCGTCTGGATTATTTGGCGGACCTGGGTATCGATGGCATTTGGTTATCTCCTGTTTGTCAGTCTCCACAGGTGGACAATGGCTATGATATCTCTGACTATCGGGCTATCGATCCTATGTTTGGTACCATGGAGGATATGGAGACCTTGATCCGCGAGGCGGACAAGCGTGGCATCAGTATCATTTTTGACTTGGTGCTGAACCACAGTTCCGACCAGCACCGCTGGTTCTTAGAAGCCAAAAAGAGTAAGGACAATCCTTACCATGACTATTATATTTGGCGCGACGGCGACGGGACCAATCCTCCCAACGATATGCGCGCCACCTTCGGAGGTCCTGCCTGGACCTATGTGCCGGAGCTGAGACAGTGGTATTTCCACCAGTTTGCTCCTCAGCAGCCGGATCTTAACTGGGAGAATCCTGCCGTTCGTGAAGAACTGTATGCCATGATCCGCTACTGGGTGGACAAGGGCATCGGCGGTTTTCGCCTGGATGTGATCGATCAGATCGGCAAGGATCCGGATCGCAAGATCACAGGCAACGGTCCCAGAGTCCACGAGTTTTTCCAGGAACTTTCCAGAGAGGCTTTCATCAAAGAAGGTCTGGTGTCTGTGGGAGAGGCCTGGGGAGCCGATGTAGAGCGAGCCAAGCGCTACAGCGCACACGATGGCAGCGAGCTGAGTATGGTGTTCCAGTTTGAGCATATCTGCCTGGATCAGACCACCTGGGAAAAATGGGACATGGCTCCCTTGCATTTGCCGGATCTGAAAGCTTGCATGTGCCGCTGGCAGCAGGGACTTCATGGAGTGGGCTGGAACAGCCTGTTTATGAACAATCACGATCTGCCTCGCATCGTTTCCCGCTGGGGTAATGATACCACCTACCGTGTGGAGTCGGCCAAGATGCTGGCTACCATGCTTCATGGCATGGAAGGTACGCCCTATATCTTCCAGGGCGAGGAGATCGGCATGACCAATATCCGTCTGCCGCTGGAGCAGTATGTGGATGTGGAGATCCACAATGTGTACAAGGAACGCACGGAAAAAGGCTACGATCCTGAGGCAGTGATGGAGTCCATCTGGGCCAGAGGTCGTGACAATGCCCGCACTCCCATGCAGTGGGATGACAGCGAGCTGGCTGGCTTTACCACGGTGGAGCCCTGGCTACCTATTCATGACAATCACACAGAGATCAATGTGGAGGCTGCTTTGACAGATCCGGATTCGATCTATCACTACTATAAGAAGCTGATCCAGCTTCGTAAGACTTATTCGGTATTTAGGGATGGAGCATTTACTTTGCTGGATCCTGCCGATGACAAGGTGTTTGCTTACACCAGAGACAATGAATATGGCCATCTGTTGGTGGTCTGCAATTTCACCGATGAGTGGTTAGAGTATGAGCTTCCTGAGGAATATGCTCAGGCAGAAGTGCTTTTGACCAACTACCGGGAAGGAGCCCCCGGCCTGCGTCCCTACGAGGCTGCCATGTTCTACTATGAGGAGGAAAGAGTATGAAGCGCTTTACAGGTGTGCTGCTTTCTGTGACCAGTCTGCCGTCCAAGTACGGTATCGGCTGTTTTTCCCAGGAAGCCTACAAGTTTGTAGACTGGCTGGCTGAGGCTGGTCAGAGATACTGGCAGATCCTACCGTTGGGATCTACCAGCCATGGTGGCTCCGATGATTCCCCCTACCAGGCATATTCTGCTTTTGCCGGCAACCCCTACATGATCAGTCTGGAAGATCTGATCGAAGAGGGCGTGCTGACCGTCGAAGAGTGTGATGCCATCGATTGGGGCAAGGATCCTTCCATGGTAGATTACGATCAGTTGCATCAGCATCGCTTTGCGCTGCTGCGCAAGGCCTATGAGCGCAGCAATATCAGCGCCGATTATGGCTATCAGAGATTTATCCGCGACAATGCCTGGTGGCTGGACGATTATGCCCTGTTTATGGCATTGAAGAAGTTCTTTGGTGAGGATATGCCCTGGAGACAGTGGCCTGAGGATATCCGTATGCACTGGGGATTTGCTCTGGATTACTATCGCGGTAAGTTGTATTACGACATCGAATTCCACAAATATATGCAGTACAAGTTCAGTACCCAGTGGACCGCTCTGAAGGCATACGCCAATAAGAAACACATCCAGATCGTGGGCGATATTCCGATTTATGTATCCCCTGATGGAGCTGATGTATGGGCACATCCTGAACTGTTCCAGCTGGATGGTAACAACGAGCCCACTCAGGTGGCAGGATGTCCTCCGGATGCCTTCGCGGCAGACGGTCAGCTGTGGGGTAACCCTCTGTATCGTTGGGACTATCACCGTCATACCGGTTATGAGTGGTGGGTGAGCCGTATGTGGCATAGTTTCCAACTGTATGATGTGATGCGTCTGGACCACTTCCGTGGTTTTGATGAGTATTTCGCAATTCCCGCCGGCAGCAAGACTGCTTTGTCCGGTCACTGGGAGCAGGGCCCTGGCATGGATCTGTTCTGGACTATTCGTCACAGACTGGGTGATCGCAGTGTCATCGCTGAGGACCTGGGCACTATGACCGACAGCGTTCGTCAGCTGGTAAAGGACAGCGGCTTCCCCAATATGAAGGTCCTGCAGTTTGCCTTTGAGGATGGAGATGTGGGTGGTGCCTGTGAGCATCTGCCTCACAACTACCATAATAACTGCGTGGTATATACCGGCACTCATGACAATGAAACCATCGCCGGCTGGTGGGCAGCTCTCACTGATGAGAAAAAACAGCAGGTACGCGACTATATGGACCAGCACGAAAAATCCGATGACGAGATGTGCAGAGCATTTATTGGACTGGGCATGATGTGTGCTGCCGATACCTGTATCGTGGCCGCTCAGGATTGGCTGGAACTGGACAACACCTGCCGTATGAATCAGCCCGGTACCGTAGGTAAGAACTGGCGCTGGAGACTGACTCCCGGCCAGATCACCGATGAACTGGGCGAGGAGATGCTGGTGCTGACCAAGAGATATGGCCGTGCCAACTGGGATGCGTTAAAGGTCATAGGTAAGGAACCTGCCGATCAGTGATAATACACAAAAAATTGTGCACTATCAATAAAAAAATACATAAAAATACACTGATTTTTTGGCAAATTAGTTGACGATGGAAATAATTTGCAGTATACTAACTACGTTGCCGTATGTTGCACAAAATCAGTTGTAACACACCCTGTCGGGAGATCAAAAGGCGGATCCCCCATGGGGGATCCTTTCTATATGCATCAACATATAGAAACATCTTACTGGCTCTGACAGCGATACGCTGTGGGCAATAAATATTATATCCTATAGGAGGAAACAAAAATGAAAAAGATCATTGCAATGCTGCTGGCTTGCATGATGGTGATCGGTCTGGCTGCTTGCGGCGGCAACGCTGACACCACCACTGCTGCACCCGCTGGCCCCGAGGCCGTTACCCTGAAGGTATGGGCTCCCCAGGAAGATCAGGTTGACGCTAACTGCTGGCTGCCTCTGATGGAGGCTGCTTTCGCTGCTGCTCACCCTGAGTACGTTATCACTTGGGATAACGGCGTTTGTGGTGAAGGCGATGCCGGTAACACCATCAAGGCTGACCCCGCTGCTGCTGCTGACGTATTCCTGTTTGCTAACGACCAGCTGGGTACTCTGATCGAGGCTGGCGCTCTGGCTAAGCTGGGTGGTTCTTACCTGGAGCAGGTTAAGAACGACGTTTCTGCTACCTATGTTAACACTGTTACCAGCACTGATGGCGGCGTATACGGCTTCCCCGTAGCTCCCAACACCTGGTTCATGTACTACAACAAGGACGTTTTCACTGCTGAGGACGTTAAGAGCCTGGATACCATGCTGTCCAAGGGCGTTGTTGCATTCCCTATGACCACTGGTTGGTACGCTGGTTCCTTCTTCATGGGCAACGGCGGCACTCTGTTCGGTGCTCAGGGCGTTGATGGCGCTGCTGGCATCCAGTTCGGTGGTGCTAACGGTGAGGCTGCTGCTCTGTACATGGTAGAACTGACCAAGAACGCTAACTTCAGAAACGACAAGGACGGTCTGGGTAACTCCGGTCTGAAGGATGGTTCCGTAGGCGCTTACTTCTCCGGTTCTTGGGAGTACGCT
>JAFYLG010000154.1 GCA_017537225.1 Lachnospiraceae bacterium | reverse complement strand
GTACCGGTGATATCGGTGGAATTTCCTTCCCCGTCGGCAATGTTAACATTCAGCTGTCCAGCCTGGCCATCGCTGCGGTGGTGGGTATTGCCATGAATGCGATTTTGCCTGGTAAGGACTATGAATTTGGCGCCAATGAACAGGGTGATACCTCGGTAAATTTTGGTGCCAGATAAATATGTTTGACAGTGAATAGTAAGAGTAGCCCACACTGAATTCAGTGTGGGCTAAATTTTTGATGCCATATGAGACATTCATTTAAATGGATAAGCGAAAGGGATGAAAACCGTGTAGCATTCGTCTCCACCACGTCATTATTTTTTTCTTACGTTTCTGTCTCAGGGCTTCCTTCTTCAGCGTATGGACTTTTTGGGTAAACGCTTTTTTCTTTGATTCTCCCTGCTGGCTGTATGTGATGGCAAGCCACTCCAGTGCTTTTGCTAAATCATGATGTGTATCATCCTGCAGTCTGCACATTGCAATATACGCAGCGGCATGTGCATCCATATCCGTGTGAAAATATTGAAGCCAATGGAACATGGATCGGATATTTTCGTATGCATGTTTCGTCTCAATATGATCATCACCCAGTATTTTTCTGCGAAGTTCACATACTTTTACATTGAATTCGATGCCTTCTATGAAATGTTCCATCTTGAAATGACAATCCGCCAGATGAAAAAGTGTAGTAATGGTAACAGGGTGTTCTTCGCCAAAAAGTTTTTCGTGCAGTGCATACACCTTCTCGAGCATTTCCAGTCGTGTTTTATGGTCGCTGTAATTTCCGTAAGCAGAAGCCAGATTGATCATGGCAGCGATCGTTTCAGGATGTTCCTCCCCGAGCAGTTTTTTTCGCAGCTGATAGACCTTTTCAAAACAGGCAAAGGTTTTGTTTTGATGTCGTTTCCATTTGCTTAGTGCAACACCATAATTGGAAAGTGCCTGTATTGTGGAGAGATGTTCTTCTCCAAAGGTATCTCTGTATTGGGTGTAAGCATCTTCGCTGCAATAAAGAGCCTGTTCTCTGTATGCGAAAGGACTGTCTTTCTCTCGCTCATCGTAGCACATGGCAAGGGCTACGGCATGATTGCTCAGTGCATGTATGGTGTCAGGGTGATCTGCGCCGAGAAGTGCCTTGCTATATCTGTATACCCTGTCACAGAGATATTCCTGTTTTTGGTAATCTCCGGCAGCACCGCAGGCGGAAGCCAGATCAATAAGAGCGTGTAACGTGTCAGTATGTATTTGGCCAAAATTTTTGACACAGGAATCGTAGTGTTTTTCTGCCCAATATAAAGAGCGCTTATAGTCCAGCGTAACACCTTCTCCGTCGCGATACATGGTGAACAGCTTTTTCATGGCCTCGGGAACTTGGTTTTCGGCAGCATAGGTGATGAGATCGACGGCACGCTGACGGTTGACTTCAACGTCGATTCCGTTCAGATAAGCCAGACCGATAAAGAAACTATGCTCCGGAGAACTATCTTTTTCACTGAGAGCAATATTTTTGATGTTTTCTAACAAGGACTTGGAAAAGAGTTCGTCATCATGAGCGTTTGTCGGTGAAGGGATGCCATCGAATTTTCGGGTAAGTTGCTTCTTGTTTGTCCGAATAAGCTCAACGGGAAAGATCGTTTTTTGTTCTTCTTTTGCCATCGGATATTCCGTGGTCACAATATAATTTGGTTCATTGACGAGATTTGGGGTCACTGCCAGGACAAACAGATCACTTTTATGGATCGCGTCCTGAATGGAATCGCTAAAACTTTCGCCAGGGATCAGAAATTCATCATACCATATGGCGATATCCCGGCAGAAGTCATTTTTATGAATGAGCCCCATTAATTCCTGGGCGTATTTTCTGTCCTTTTTGCGATAACTGAGGAAAATATAGGCATCGAAGGCAGCTCGAATCTTTTCGGTTAGTTCACTGCCGATCAACACCGATTCGAGATACTTTTTAAGCTTTTCCTCGTAACGGATCGCAGTAGCATCGGTCTGATGTGGATCTAAAAAATGCAGATTTCCGCAGGTGAGATTAAACAAATCGGCCAGTCCTGGTTCCTGCATCAATGGCAGGATAGGAATATGGTGATGGAGCGCAACAGGGAATTCATATTTTAAGGCCTGATTATCGGTGGTCAGAAACCTTGCAGTGACAGGAATAACAAACAGCTGCATCTGTTTTAAATCATTTTCCAGCGCATCATCAAACCTGGAAAAATCATCCCGATACCAGATGGCACATGGTTGGATGTTCAAAATCTCTTCCGAAAGTTTTTCGAAATACTTAGGGAAATCCTCTTTGTGACAGCAGAAATAAACGCGGGGTTTTCCCTGAGGGGAGTTTCCTCTTACCTTGTACCGTAAATCAGACATAACGCATCTCCCTGTTGATATTTTCTATGTTACTTTTCCTCGCTAACTCAAATAAACCGGATATCCACCCAGTACGGTGGTGTTCACTTCGATTTCTGACAGTCGCTCTACAGGTACCTGAAAGGGATCTTCCTCCAATACCACAAAGTCTGCCAGCATGCCGGGCAGGATCTGCCCTTTGAGCTGTTCTTCGAAGGAAGCATAGGCACCACCGGAGGTGAAGGAGTCGATAGCCTGGGCCACGGACAAAGCTTCTCCGGGCAAGTAGGGGGCATCCATGGGAGTGTGCAGGGAACGGCGGGTGACAGCGCACTGGATACCAGCCATCACATGAGGCAGCTCTACCGGGGCATCGGAGCCGTTGGACAGAGAGATGCCCTTGTCCAGATAAGTGGCGGCCTGATAGGAAGTGGCAACCAGCTGAGAAGACACTCGCTTTTCTACAATAGGAGCATCGGCATCCAGGAAAATGGACTGGATGTAAGCGTGGATCCCCTGCTCTTTAAATTGTTCCAGTTGATCTGCGGTGGTCAGCTGACAATGTACGATACCATGACGGGCATCCTGGTGAGGGTAAGCGGCCTGTGCTTTGGCATAGGCGTCCAATCCCATCTGTACAGCACCGTCACCGATGGCGTGCATGGCGATCTGCATCCCTTCCTGATGAGCGATCAGAACCATATGGTCCAGTTCCTCCTGGGTGTAGAGAGGCATGCCTTTTTCTCCGGGAGCATCGGCGTATTCTTCCTGCAGATAGGCGGTGTTAGCACCCAGAGAGCCGTCCAACAAAAGCTTCAGCGGTCCAATACGGAACTGATCCGCAGGGATGGGATCCGGTTCGGATTCAGTAGGAGCGCAAATGGTACTGCCGGTACTGTAACCGGAGGCCAGGAAGTTCTCCAGTTTTTCTCTGGTGGGCAGCAGGCACTGTTCAATGACACGGACAGTCAGCTTGCCTTCTTCGATCAGTTCTCCATAGCAATCCAGGATCATCTGAGGGGAGACCTGGGGCCACATATCGAAGTCGTCGGAATGGACAGAGGTAATGCCGTACTGATTACACAACTGGCAGGCAGTCTTAAGCATATGTTTGATCTCATCCTTGGTAGGGGCAGGGATCAGACTGGTGGCCCAGGACAGCGCGTTTTCACGCAGAATACCGGTGGGCTCTCCGTGCTCGTCCACATCGTAAGAGGCATCGGCACTCTGAGGGGTGGCAGCAGTCAGGCCCATCAGCTCGATGGCTTTGGAATTTACCACCGCGATATGACCGCAGGCGCGGGCCAGATAGATGGGGATCTCTTTGGACACCTGATCCAGATCCCAGCGGGTGGGCAGGGAGTGATCCCCCTGGAAATATTCCTGATTCCATCCGCGGCCGCAGAGCCAGGGGGTGGATTTGGTGTAAGCTTTCGTGGCAGCAATATCAGAAGTTGCATTTGCCAGAGCTGGGCGTGCGGCCAGAGCAGCTTTCAGATGAGCGATCATTTCTTCCTTAGAAGAAGTGTGGGCGCCCAGATGCACCTCTACCAGGCTTCGCCCCAGGCTCAACAGGTGCATGTGAGAGTCATTGAATCCGGGGCAGACAAAGCGTCCGTCCAGATCGTAGGTAAAAATCGGTTCGCCAGAGGCGCGGCAGATCTCCTGCACCTGCTCCAGAGAGCCTACGGCATAGAATTGATCGTCTTTTATGGCAAAGGCCTGGGCGAAATGGCCGTGGCCCGTATAGATGGTTCCGTTGGTCCAAAGTGTGATCATGATAGTTTTCTCCGTAAATCCATAGTAATCTATGAGATATGCTACTAAAAAGTGTATAGACTGTCAATGGATGTCTGTAGTTCAACGAAGATGCTTTTTCCAAAACCCGTGAAACCTATTGACAAACCCTCCTATTTTTCATAAAATAACCTACAAAGCATTGAACAGGATCAGTAACTGAGCCAGTGGGATACAGAGAGAGAGCCGGGCGCATGCGTCAGCTGAGAGGCTCTTCCAAAACAGCCGGTGAACCTGCCTGGGAGCTTTCTCTGAACAGGAAGGAAGACCTTTCACAAGGAGAACGTGTTGCCGACGTTATGGGCATGAGAGAGTATCGATCGGGATGAGATCGGTAAAATAGGGTGGTACCGCCGAGCATTCGGTCCCTGTGTGCAGGGAGGAGTGTGTCGGTGTTTTCTTTTTTTAGGGCTGACACAGCTCTCAAAAAAATTTAAGACAAGGAGTCAATACAATGGCAAAGGACAAGAAATTAGTAGAAGCCATCACTTCGATGGATGTGGATTTTGCGCAGTGGTATACTGACGTAGTAATCAAAGCCGAGCTGATCGACTATTCCAGCGTTAAGGGCTGCATGGTGATCAAGCCTGCCGGCTACGCTATTTGGGAAAATATTCAGAAGGAGCTGGATGCCCGCTTTAAGGCTACCGGCGTAGAAAACGTATACATGCCCATGTTTATCCCTGAGAGTCTGCTGCAGAAGGAGAAGGACCACGTAGAAGGTTTTGCTCCCGAAGTTGCCTGGGTAACTCACGGCGGACTGGAGCCTCTGCAGGAGCGTATGTGTGTACGTCCTACCTCCGAGACTCTGTTCTGTGACTTCTATGCCAAGGAGATCGAGTCTCACAGAGATCTGCCTAAGCTGTACAACCAGTGGTGTTCCGTGGTTCGTTGGGAGAAGACCACCCGTCCTTTCCTGCGTTCCCGTGAATTTTTGTGGCAGGAAGGTCACACTGCTCATGCTACCGCTGAGGAAGCCGAGGAGAGAACCGAGCAAATGCTGAATCTGTACGCAGATTTCTGCGAAAACGTACTGGCTATGCCCGTAGTACGCGGCCGCAAGACTGACAAGGAAAAGTTTGCCGGTGCTGAGGCTACCTACACCATCGAGGCTCTGATGCACGACGGTAAGGCTCTGCAGTCCGGTACCAGCCACAACTTTGGCGATGGTTTTGCCAAGGCTTTCGGCATTCAGTATTCCGATAAGAATAACAAGCTGCAGTATGTTCATCAGACTTCCTGGGGTATGACCACTCGTCTGATCGGCGCTATCATCATGGTACACGGCGATGACAGCGGTCTGGTACTGCCTCCTCGCGTGGCTCCCACTCAGGTGATGATCATTCCGATCCAGCAGAAGAAAGAAGGCGTTCTGGAGACCGCTGAAAATCTGCGTCAGGCTATGGCTGAGGCCGGTATCCGTGTCAAGGTAGACGCTACCGACAAGAGCCCCGGATGGAAGTTCAACGAGCAGGAGATGCGCGGTATTCCGATCCGTGTAGAGGTCGGTCCTAAGGATATTGCCAACGGTCAGGCTGTTCTGGTTCGTCGTGATACCCGTGAAAAGATCGTAGTAGCTCTGGCTGACATCGCCGCCGAGGCTGCCAAGCTGTTAGATACCATCCAGGTAGAGATGCTGGAGCGTGCCCGCGCTCACAGAGATGAGCACACCTACACTGCTCACACCTACGAGGAGTTCAAGGAGCTGGCTGATACCAAGCCCGGTTTCATCAAGATGATGTGGTGTGGCGACGAGGCCTGCGAGATCAAGGTAAAGGAAGACACTACCTGCACCTCCCGCTGCATGCCTTTCGCTCAGGAAGAGATCGGCGAGGTATGTCCTGTCTGCGGTAAGCCTGCCAAGGCTATGGTTTACTGGGGTAAGGCATACTAAGAAGGATCCCAAAATCAATTAGATAGATCAAGATCATAAGAAAACCCCGCGATCGTCAGGTCGTGGGGTTTTTGATTGGTGTAATTCCACTTCGAGCAACTCAAAACTGGAATGTCTGATAGG
>JAFYLG010000153.1 GCA_017537225.1 Lachnospiraceae bacterium | reverse complement strand
CGTTAATTTTACTTTTTTCACAAAGTCGTCACATTTTTCCCTACTATATAATAAAAAAAGTGATTTCATTTTAACATTGCGTAATTTGTTTTTCTTTGATATAATTTTGTTAAACAGGAGAATAGGTATGGAAAATAGTAAGAATTTATACACTTTTTTATGGAAAGACCTGGCACCTCTTGCTACCAATGCCAGTATCTATGTGAGATCCGCAACAATTCAGTCCGATCCCCTTCATTTCCACCCCCACCATCACAATTATTACTGTGGATTCTATGTAACCGAGGGTGAATATGTGGTCAGCTTTGAGGATCATACCGTCCGTGTCGGCAAGCATCAGTGTATGCTGATCTCTCCCAACACGGTCCACTACATCAGCGAAGAAACTGAGACTACCGGCTATGCCTTAGCCATCAATCCGGATCTTCTGATGCATACCTTTATGCTCCACCTGGCTCCCAACCAGGTCTATTCGGATTTCTTTTATAAGTATTTTCTAGGCGCCGATGCCTCACAACAGCACATCCTCATCCAAGATCGGTTCCCTGAGATTTCCATCCCCCTCCTGGAACGGATTCAATATGAACTGGAGATCAACGATGCGTTGACCAAAGATCTGGCCGAGATCGGATTTATTACCTTCCTGGCACAGTTGTCTCGCAGTGCTCCCAGCCCTGACAGTGACGCAGTTTCCAGTGCCTCTCCCTCTTTGCCAGAGATCTTGTCCTATATTGAGGAACATTCCGCTTCTGCCACTTTACAGTCCACCGCAGAGTATTTTCACTACAATGCCAGCTATCTCTCCCGTATTCTTTCTCAGGAGACCGGCAAAACCTTCCGTGAGTGGCAAAAACAATATCGCCTGTCCAAAGCCGTAGCTTTGTTGGAAAATACAGATTACTGTATCGATATCATTGCTCAGTTCACAGGCTATACCAATACCACCTATTTTTATCGGGCATTCCAAAGTATGTACGAGATGACCCCCGCCCAGTATCGCAGGGCGTATCGGGAAGCTCACGACCATATCAGGATCCTGCCCAAGGGATCTGCTATCGAGCATTCTGACACTAACGCTGATTTCTAATGATCACATCAAAAAAACCTTCGTCGATCCCGTCAGGGCTCGCGAAGGTTTTTATTATTTATTGCATCTGTTTGATATCTGTCGTTCTCAGATCATCCCTTCCGGCTTCAGTGCCCGAATCATCTTGCCGCTGGCAAAAATACTGGCATTGTCAAAGCTGATAAACTGGCGGCACACCTCCGGCTCCAGCACCATAAATCCTGCCAGATCATCCACACCGTACTGAAACAGCGTGGGAGACATGACAGTACTGGGACCGCACAGGATCACCTGAGGTTTCTTTCCCTCGCCCTTGCAGATCTCCAGCAGACGGGGAAGTGTCTTATTGATCAGCGTGGTGGCGGTAATAAACACAAAATCCTGCTCCGGCAAAATAAACTCACAGGCGGAATCAGGATAGTCTCCCTTCTCCTGTACTCGCTCCAAAATGCTCAGATCACAGATGGGAGCGAATCGACGGTCCAGATAGGCGAAGTGACCAATGGTAGCCACCTTCTTACCTTCTACCATGGGCTGGTAGTATAAAAAGGCATCTTCCGTCTGGTTGCGCTGGTCCGGATACAGCTGAGAGATACGTGCTTTCAGTTCATTCACCTGCTGCAATGAATTATAATAGGCATTCATGGCGGCCAAACCTACGGAAGCATCCACAAAATTCCAGGACTTGATCAAGGCGGCCAGATCTTTCAAAGATTTACCCACAGGGCTTCCCTGGATCTGAGAAGGATAGGCACCACTGTCCATGGTCATGGCCATGCCGCTGCCGATCTCACAAGTTACCATGGTACGATTGCGGCATACTAACACTTCGCTGGCTTTCAGGTTTGAAGGCACGCCTTCAATCAATTCATCATATAACTGCCACTTGTTCATATGTGTCTCCATTCTGCCACCAAAGGTGGCTTTTTAATGCAAGGCTATCCTTGCTGCCTACGGAATCATAAAAATCAACCGTAGGAATGAAGACCGGGCAGCAATGTATTTACGCCGATGAAGGTGAAGATCACGGCAACAAATGCCAGCACGGCAAAAACAGCCATCTTCTTACCTTTGACTTTTTTGTTGATACGCACATGCAGATAGATGGCATAAATGATCCAGCTGATCAGTGCCCAAGTCTCCTTAGGATCCCAGGACCAGAACTGAGACCATGCCTGCTCTGCCCAGATACAACCGGACAGAATTACGATGGTCAGGAACAAAAAGCCCAGGGCTACCATACGGTAGGCCAGATAGTCCAGACTCTTCATGGCAGCATCAGTCTCTTTCATACCCTTCTTTAAGCTCAGCAGATAACGCAGGCCACAGAAGCAGGCCACGGCAAAGGAAGAGTAGGAGATCACGGCAGAAGCAATGTGAAGTCCAAACCAGGCACTCTTTAACGCAGGCATCAATGCGGTGATATCACGAGGCAGCAGTGCGGAATAGGACAGCATCAAAAACACAGCAGGAATCGCAAAGGCTCCCAGCCAGTCCAGGTTCATCTTCAGATGTAGGAGGATGGTCATCATGGCAATGCCCCAGGCAAAGGAAGTCGCAAACTCAAACTGGTTAGACAAAGGCAAACGTCCAGCCACGATACCACGGCCTACCAGATACACCAACAGCACTGCACTACTGATATAGGTCAGGATCCATGCGGTCTTGATCACTTTTTCTTTGCCAAAAATGTTACCAACGATTTGAGCGGCCGCGGCCAAAAAGCAGGCAACGATCGATGCAAAAAAGATAATATTTAATGTAGATTCCATACATCCTTCTCCTCTCGTTTTCTATTGTCCGGATTCGTCAGTCCTATTTGCCATCGGATTCCATACACATCTGCAGTTCATTTTCCAGTCCTTCTGCATTACGAACACCGGTAATGCGATAGAAACCTCTCTTGCCTACCGTAATATATACCGGCTGCCGGAAGAAACAGAACCACAGACCGGCGATCATCAAGCCAAAGGTGGCATACAGCATGGCCATGGCCACGCGACTGGTTTCCTTGATGCGGATACCGGGGAATGCTCTCAGTGCCTTAAAGGTAAACTGGATATCTCCCACCTGCAGTGTGGTACCTTCTGTTACCAGACCGGTCTCCTCTACCAGGTTACCGTCCTGATCGACTTGCATGGTGGTCACCAAAAATACACCAGGCTTACCGGTTTCCAACTCTTCGGAAACGATGGCGATCTGTCCGTCTTCTTCCTCTTCATAGTTGGTGTAGGCGGTCAAATAATAGATGCCCGCCCCATCCTCAGAGGTCTGCAGATACAAAGGCTCCGTCAGATAGATCTCGTCACGGCCCTGAGTCACTGTATTTACGATCACCAGCTGTGCGGCAAACCCGTAGGTCTCCTGGAAGTATTTCTTACCCTTGTAGTTGATAGGGTAGTTTACACTGGTCTTGTCCACCAACTCTTCCCCATCGGGTGTCTTGATAGACAGAGTGCTCTCATAATGAAGCTCACCATTTTCATCTTCTGTGGTAAAGTCCACCAGACTGACTACCGTACCATCTTCTAAAACCGCAGGAGCATCATAGCCGATGCCATACAGATTGGATTTGCCGGTATAGAGGACCACTGCTCCTATAAACAGCAGAAGCACCAGACTCAGATGCACGAAAAAGGATCCCAAATGACCGATCTGATTCTTATAATATACAGTCACTCCAGGTTCCGACGCCTTGCGATAGTGCTTTTTCCCCAGATAAGCCTCCAAACGCTTGCGCTGACCATCACTGATCACATTTCCCTCATCCACCTTCAAGCTGGCAGCTACACGCTTTTTGCCGATGCCTAAGATGCTGCGAAAACGCACCAGAGAGCACAGGGTCAAATTCAGGATCAACAGCAGTCCCAAGCCTAAAAAGTAGGGGGTGTAATACACATTATCCAATCCCAGGGTCAGGATCAACTCTCCCATACTATAATTGGTAGTGTAAAACTCTGCCGACTGTCCCTGCTGGATCAGCGTACCGAAAAAAGAAACTCCCATGATCAAGGCCAACAGGATCATACCAAATTTCATCGAACGCATAAAGGCCAATATCTTTTTCATGCTCTTATTCTCCCGTCTTCCATTCTGTCTTGATAGCATCCATTCACTTCATTGAATGCAAATATATGTTTTAGTATAGCAAAAACAGCAAACAGATGCAATGTCATTTTCCATACAATTACCATCTGTTTGCTGTTACTTTTTTACGATATTGTAATATTCCTAACATCGTGTACCTGCTGTTTTGTTTTTTATACCACAGCATCCACGGACAAAGAAAACTATCTTTAGGCAGTTATTTCTTTTTCTCTATCCCCACTAGCTTTTGCATCTTCTTCTACTGCAGGATCACATGCCTTCAGTACGATGGAGGACTGACCTACCAGCGTCAGGTTCAGCCATCCGCCATTG
>JAFYLG010000152.1 GCA_017537225.1 Lachnospiraceae bacterium | reverse complement strand
CGACTGTGCCAATGCAGATTCCGTCAGACACGTTCGCACTCCGTGCGCAGCGCAGCGGTACGTAAGACTCGCAGGCCAGCTATGCTGACCTGCTCGTCAAGTACCGGCGGTGCGCAAGGGTCTGCCAGAAAGCTGCAATGGCACAGTCTGGGTCGCCGACACGACAGTTTTCATGGCGGCGCCCGACGAGGGGAAATAGGGGCAGAACTGTAAAGAGTCAGTATCTGGAAGAAGAAACAACTTGGAACACAAGGGTTTTGTGGAGGAAATAAGGGATTATGAAAAACAGGTGGATTGTTTTGACTATACTTTTAATGTTGTTAACATCTTGTGTTAACAACCCATCCATGCCTTCTGATAGTGTTCCTATTCCTGTTGAAAGACAATATGTTAGCGCAGATATCACATATTCTGAGTCAACTGCGCAGTATGCATTTCGACTCAATATGGATTCTACGGAAACCTCGTTTGCGAAATACTATTTTGAACCGGGTATAGAGGACGAAGAACGAGAGGCTTGCATCGAAACGACGGATGATTTGTTATCAAGCCAATCTTTACAGGATGTTGTGCCCGAAATATATATTTTTTCGCAAGAGAGATACGGCTATAAATATATAGATGATCATAAATTATATTCGTCTGTTCAGGATTGGCGATCCATTGAGTATATAACCGATGTGTTATTGGCTGCCTATGACGAAGGTGCGCATTATGGAACGGCGTTTGGTTATGCGAACCATTTGGCGAAAATCAATCAATGGGACAGTTATGACAGCAAATTTTCACATCCCTCAGTCGGTGACGTGTTCGATTTGAATTATTTGTGCTTTGACGAGGATTTTGTAACCGATAATGATGTTGTGGTTGCGAAAGAAATGTCCTGCGATTTTGTTGAGTGGTATCTGAAACAGCAGGGGGAACAGGCATTTTGGCAGCTGTTGTCTTCTTGTTCCAGATCCGTCGATGCACTGGCTGCATATTATCAGGAAAACGGAGTGGCGTATGCCCCCTCATCGATTCAATATGGTGCTGGTGGTAGGTCGTATGATTATATTGTTTACTCCGATTCCGGGACATTTTATATCGCGAAAGATTGGACAGACATAAATGCGGAATATAATCCGTTGATCACGGACGGTTTCCTACATTCCAATTATACAGACACGAAAGCATTTTTTGAGATCAACCTGAAACAGATGAAACAATATCAAGACTTATTTAAGCTTGATGACTATAATCATAATTTGGAGATCGTTTTTTCGAAACCGATAGCTGCGTCTAAAACTTCATTTTACCAGAGTCTAAATCATCGTATTTATCTATATAATGTGGATTCGTTGATGCATGAATATATCCATGCTTTAACAATGCCAACGGCCTCAATGAAACGTTGGCAAGTCGAGGGATTTGCAAGATATTTTTCTTATTACTATGACCACTATGGCATGGCTTTGTTGAATCAGGATTATAATCATACGCCTGATACAGCCACAACAAAATGGATCCATGAATATCTTGCCACACTGGATCGACCCATCGATATGGCAAAAGATTATTGTGAGTTAGAGAATATTGCGATATATCACTTCGGTTTTACGGATCCCAATGCGGACTATGTGGTAGGCTCTTCGTTTGTTCAGTACCTGGTCAAGCAATATGGGGAAGATGCGGTGGTCGATCATATCTACGGCAATGGAACTCCGCTACCGAAAACGTATGTCGAATTGGTTAAGGAATGGAATAAATACATTGAGAGTGAGTATGAAGGGTACAGTAAGTACAAATAGATTTCGTTCCATTACACTGTAAAATAAGAAAGCCTGCACAGATCTATTAAGGGTCTGAGTGGGCTTTTATCGTATATTGTTATTTGCTTTTAAGAATAAAATCTCTTATCGAAGTGCCGTGGGATGGAGGTGATGGGAGAAAAGAAAGAAGAGCGGAAGAAATCGCAAAGGAGCGAGAGCGTGTCTGTGTGCGATTTCTTTCGCTCCTCTTTTTTATCATATATGCCACCGTCTATCCCACAAGCGTCACCCTATTAACACAGCAGATAAACAAATAACTAATCCAAATCCCCTTGCGCCAAACCTTCTTTCATACTATAATAAAATTGTGTATTTGTGTAGAAAATGACAGAATGGAACTATAATATGAATACTCAATTGATTTTGATAGACAAAGAAGCTCCTTCCGCAGCAGAGATTCAGGCAGCAGCCCAGATCATTCGAGCTGGCGGACTGGTAGCTTTTCCTACAGAGACGGTATACGGTCTGGGTGGCAATGCACTGGATCCTACGGCGGCAGCGAAGATCTATGCGGCCAAGGGACGTCCTTCGGATAATCCGCTGATCGCCCATATTGCTGACAGAGAGGAGCTGGAGGAACTGGTCAGTGAGATCCCGGCAGCAGCTGAGAAACTGATGGATCTGTATTGGCCCGGCCCCATGACTTTGGTATTTCCCAAGACGGACAAGGTGCCTTACGGTACGACCGGTGGTTTGGAGACAGTGGCCGTGCGCATGCCTTCTCATCCGGTGGCCAGAGCCCTGATCCGTGCGGCGGGTGTGCCCATTGCGGCACCCAGTGCCAATCTGTCCGGGCGTCCCAGCCCCACCAAGGCAGAGCATGTATTTGAAGATATGGATGGCCGCATCGAGATGATCCTGGATGGCGGCGAGGTGGGCATCGGCCTGGAGTCCACCATCATTGATGTGACCGGTGAGGTACCTTCCCTGCTGCGTCCCGGATTTATCTCCGAGGAGATGTTAAAGGATGTATTGGGCCAGGTGGAGGTGGATGCCGCCAGCGTAGGCCCCATGGATCCGGAGGCACAGCCCAAGGCACCGGGCATGAAGTATCGCCACTATGCGCCTAAGGCAGATATGACCATCATTCGCGGAGATCAGAATCAGGTCATCAAGACCATTTGTGACAAGGCAGAGCGAGCTTTAGGACGAGGCAAAAAGGTAGGTATCGTTTGTACCGAAGAGAGTTTGCCTGTGTATGAAGAGAGACTACAATCTGCAATGACTTCTGCTAAGGCAGGAGAAGATGATGTGTTACATCTGGCAGTGATCGGTTCCCGCAAGGACCCTTCCACCATCGCACACAATCTGTTTGATGTGCTTCGTTCCTTTGATGGAATGCAGGTGGATCGGATCTACTCGGAGAGCTTTGAGGGCGGGCAGCTGGGTGATGCCATCATGAACCGTCTGAAAAAGGCGGCAGGCTATCACATCGTAGATGTGTAGAGAGGACGTACATACTTACACGGAGAAATATCTCTGGTCGGGGTATATTACGCATATATTTTCAAAAATAATGACAAATATTATTTTAAGGAGGAAAAAGAAATGATCGCTATTGGAGGAGACCACGCATCTCTGGAACTGAAAGCTGAGATCATCGAGCATTTGAAGGGAAGAGGTATTGAGGCCAAGGATTTTGGTACTTACACCAAAGAGTCCTGCGACTATCCCGATATCGCTAAGTTAGTAGCTAACGCCGTATTGTCCGGCGAGTGTGAGAAGGGTATCCTGATCTGTGGCACCGGTATCGGTATCTCTATCGCTGCTAACCGTATCAAGGGCATCCGTTGCGCACTGTGTGGCGACTGCTTTAGTGCACAGGCTACCAGAGAGCACAACGATTCCAACATCCTGGCTCTGGGTGCCAGAGTAACTGCCGGTGGTCTGGCTCTGAAGATCGTAGATACCTGGCTGGATACTCCTTTCTCCGAGGGTCCTCGCCACAAACAGCGTATTGCAAAGATCGAGGAGATGTAATTCCGAGAAGGCAAAGACTGTTAAAAAATGTTAAATTGGTTGACAGGATATGAGACAAGGGATATAGTATAGGATACAACCCTTGTTAACTGATTATCAAATATGTCAATGATTGGAAAGGAGGACACATGGCAAAAGAAACCATGGATGCCATCCGGCAGGCCGAAGAAAAGGCAGAACAGTTGGTTCGTGATGCTTATGGGAAGGCAGACCAGATGTTGGCCGATGCCAAGACAGAAGCAGCCAGTCGTATCGCTGAGGCCAAAAAGGCAGCCGTTGAGCTGGTAAAGGCAGCTGAGGAAGCAGCTTCCCGGCAGGGTGTTACAGAGGCACATGCCGCTGCTGTGGACAGTGCCAAAGAGGTAGAAGGCCTCAAGGCTTTAGCCAAAGGAAAAGAGGAAGATGCTGTCAAGCTGGTGCTGGAGCAGATCATCTGATCTCAATAAGAAATCTGGCGCAATGTGCGCCATAGTTTCATGATTCCAAGATAGAAAAGAAGGTGATCACACTATGGCAGTGTTGCAGATGCAGAAGATTCATATATGTGCATTGAAAAGCAACCGCAAACAGATATTGGAAGAATTGCAGCGAAAAGGAATCGTACAAGTAGAAACCGACGGTCAGGAAGATGAGATCTTCCAGAAGATGGACACCGGCAATACCCGCAGCGCTTATGAGAAGCGGGCACAGAGTGCCGAGGCGGCCCTGAAGGTGCTGGAGCGTTTTGCTCCGGAGAAAGCAGGTCTGTTGTCTTCCCTGGAAGGTAAGAAAGTGATCTCTGCTGAGGAATATTATTCTCAGGTAAAGGTCCAGGATCGGATCGTGAAGACGGTGAACCGGATCCTGTCTCTGGAGAAGGATCTGGCTGAGGCCCGTGCCGCTCAGATCCGGGCAGAGGTGACCCTGGAAAGTCTGGTCCCCTGGATGTCTCTGGATGTTCCCATGAATTACAAGGGAAGTCGCACCACGGCCGCACTGATCGGTACCTTGCCCAATCAGTGGACCCTGGATCAGGTACAGAAGGTCATCGCACAGGCCCAGCCTGAATTGGATGCCTACACCGTGGAGGTGCTGGGTGCTGACAAGGATCAGACCTGCATCTTTGCCGTCTGCGCTAAGGCCGATGTAGAGCGTCTGGAGGATGCCCTGCGTATCAACGGCTTTGCCAGACCGTCTACCCTGGTGGCTCAGACCCCTGCCTCATATGCAGAGGAGATGGAAAAAGCCAGAGCAGATCACAAGAAGGAAGAAGAGGTCATCCTGGAGCAGCTGAAGGCATTGGCTGACCAGCGTGCTCAGATCCGATTTGTGGCGGACTACTACACCATGCGTGCCGAAAAATACGGTGTGCTGGGGGGATTGCTGCAGTCCAAGCATGTATTCTTTGTAAACGGTTATATTCCTGCAAAGCATGCAGAAAAATGTAAGACCCAGCTGGAAGAAAAGTACAGCTGTCAGGTCCAGATCGAAGAGGTGCCGGAGGACGAAGCTGCGCCGGTGCTTTTGAAAAACAATGGTTTCACCGCTCCGGTAGAAGGCGTCGTAGAGTCCTATGGCCTGCCTGGTAAGGGAGAGGTGGATCCCACCGGCGTCATGGCTTTCTTCTATTATTTCTTATTTGGCCTGATGCTGGGTGATGCCGGATACGGTCTGATCATGGTGATCGGCTGTGCCTGGGCACTGAAAAAATTCCCCGGTATGGGCGATGGCATGAAGAAGATGCTGCAGATGTTCTTCTACTGCGGTATCTCCACCGCTTTCTGGGGCGTTATGTTCAACAGTTACTTTGGCGATATCATTCCCATCGTGGCGGACACCTTCTTTGGCAAGACGGTGACGATCCCGGCCCTGTGGTTCGTGCCTCTGGATGATCCCATGAAGCTGTTACTGTTCAGCTTCCTGTTTGGTATCATTCATCTGTTCGCCGGCCTGGCCATCAAGGGATATATGCTCTTGAGGGATAAGCAGTACATGGATTTCTTCTGCAGTGTCGTACTGTGGTACGCGCTGCTGATCGGTTTGATCCTGATCCTGCTGCCTACCGACATCTTTGCTTCCATGGCAGGCACTACCATTTATTTCCCTGCCTGGCTGAAAGCAGTGTCCAAGTGGATGGCCATCGGCGGTGCCGTAGGTATCGTTCTGATGAGCGCCAGAGATAATAAGAATTTTGCCCTGCGTATCGCTCTGGGTGCCTACGACCTGTACGGCGCCAGCAGCTGGTTGTCGGACGTACTGTCCTACTCCCGTTTGTTGGCTCTGGGCCTGGCGACCGGCGTTATCGCATCGGTTATCAACACCATGGATGCCATGCTGGCCGGCGCACTGGGCGGCGGGATCCTGGCAGCCATCGTATTCGCCATCATCTTTGTGGTGGGCCACACATTGAACCTGGCCATCAACCTGTTGGGCGCATACGTACACACCAATCGTCTGCAGTTTGTAGAGTTCTTTGGTAAGTTCTATGAGGGCGGCGGCAAGGCATTTGCGCCTTTCTCCGCATCCAAAACGAAATACATCAAATTCAAGGAGGAAAATTAATATGGAATTAGGATTAGTTTATGCATTGACCGGAGCTGCTCTGGCATCTTTGTTAGCAGGTATTGGCTCTGCCATCGGTGTAGGTCTGGCCGGACGAGCCGCTGCCGGTGCTGTTGCTGAAAACCCCGATCTGTTCAGTAAGGTTCTGATCCTGCAGCTGCTGCCCGGTACTCAGGGTATTTACGGCCTGCTGGTTGCTTTCGTTACCCTGTCTCAGACCGGTCTGCTGGGTGGTAATCCCGTTGCTATGTCCAATGCTACCGGCCTGATGTATCTGGCTGCCTGCCTGCCCATCGCTATCGTTGGTCTGATCTCCGCTATCCATCAGGGCAAGACTTCCGTAGCTTCCATCGGCGTTGTTATCAAGAAGCCCGATCAGTTCGGTAAGGCTATGCTGTTCCCTGCCATGGTTGAGACTTACGCCATTCTGGCTCTGCTGATCTCCATTCTGGCTATCTTCGCCCTGTAATCGTTACAGAGGAAGGAGCTTAGCATGACTGGATTAGAGAAGATTTTATATCAGATCGAAGAAGAAGCCAAAAGCTCTGCAGAAAAAATCGTCGAAGATGCAAACAAGGAAGCCCAGGCCATCCTGACTAAGGCGGATGCCACCTGTCAGGAGATGAAGGCTGCCGCAGAACATAAGGCCGCCGCTGTCACCGAGGACATTCTGGCCAAGAGCCGTTCCGCTGCCGGTATGCAGCGCAAAAAGGATCTTCTGGCTGCCAAGCAGCAGGTCATCGGTGAGGTCATCGACCAGGCTCAGAAGTCTCTGTACAAGCTGGACGATGCTGCCTACTTTGCACTGATCGAAAAGATGCTGGAGAAATCCGTTCTGGCTGAGTCCGGACAGATCCGTTTCAACGCCGCAGACCAGAAGCGTCTGCCTGCCGGCTTTGAAAAGAAGATCGCTGCCATCGCTGAAAAGAAGGGCGGCGCTCTGACCGTATCTCAGGAAACCTGCGATATCGACGGTGGTTTCTTACTGGTGTACGGCGGTATTGAGGAGAACTGTTCCTTTGCTGCCATGTTTGCCGCAGAAAAAGAGAATCTGCAGGATAAGGTTCATACATTATTGTTTACTTGATGTGACCGCAAACAAGGAGGTTTTTTGAATGAAAAAAGACTATACATTTGCGGTTGCACGAATCCGAGGCAGAGAGATGTCTTTGCTGAGCAATGCTGCCATGGAGCAGCTGTTGGCCAGCAAGTCCTATGACGAAGCCTTACACTTTCTGGCAGATAAGGGCTGGGGACGCTCCGATGAGCGCCTGACCGCTGACAATCTGTTGCAGGCTGAGACGGAAAAAACCTGGGAGACTATCGGTGAGATGGTGGATGACATGTCCGTATTTGACGTGTACCGCCTGTCCGATGACTATCACAATCTGAAAGCAGCCATCAAACTGTGCTATACCGGCGCCAATATGGATCCGGAGCGTCTGTTTGTGGCAGGCGGTACCGTAGAACCGGAGCGCATCTACAAGGCCATCCGGGAAAAGGACTACAGCCTGTTGCCGGAAGGGATGTCTGCTTATGCCGCAGAGGCTTATGATACTCTGCTGCACACCGGTGATGGCCAGCTGTGTGATGTGATCCTGGATCGTGGTGCCCTGGAGGCTACCTACGCCGCCGGCAAAAAGGCTGACAATGAAGTGCTTCGGTTATATGCTACCCTGACGGTGGTAGCTGCCAATATCAAGATCGCAGTTCGCTGCGGTCAGACCGGCAAGTCCTTAGAGTTTATCCGCCGTGCCCTGGCTGATTGTCAGGAGCTGAATACGGAGGCCCTGGCTCTGGCAGCGCTGGGCGGTATGGAGAGCGTAGTGGAATACCTGGCCGGTACCGACTATGCCGATGCCGCTGAGGCGCTGAAGGAATCCCCGGCTGCCTTTGAGCGCTGGTGTGATAACCTGATCATCCGTCACATGAAACCGCAGAAGACCAATCCATTCACCATTGGACCATTGGCCGCTTATATTCTGGCTCGTCAGAATGAGATCAAGTGTGTCCGCATGGTGCTGTCGGCCAAGCTCAACGGCTTGCCCGATGATATGATTCGAGAAAGGCTGAGGGAGATGTATGTATAAAGTAGCAGTCATGGGTGATTACGACAGTATTTACGGCTTTGCTGCTTTGGGACTGAGCATTTTCCCGGTAGATGACAAGGAGCAGGGACAGAAGATCTTAAAGGATCTGGCTGCCGGCGACTATGCGGTCATCTACATGACAGAATCCCTGGCCGCAAAACTGCAAGAAGAAGTCGACGAGTATCGAGAGCAGATGAAGCCCGCCATCATCTTGATCCCCGGCATTTCCGGCAACACTGGTGCCGGTATCGCCCAGGTCAAGAAGTCTGTGGAGCAGGCAGTTGGTTCCGATATTATCTTTAACGGAGAAAATTAGAAAGGTGGGTGATGGACAAACATGAGCAAAGGCATCATTAAAAAAGTAGCAGGACCTCTGGTTATCGCCGAGGGCATGCGCGACGCCAACATGTTCGACGTAGTTCGTGTATCCGAGCAGCGTCTGATTGGTGAAGTCATCGAAATGCACGGTGACCAGGCATCCATTCAGGTATATGAGGAGACCGCAGGCTTAGGCCCCGGCGAACCCGTAGAGTCCACCGGTGCCCCTCTGAGCGTAGAGCTGGGCCCTGGTCTGATCAAGAGTATTTACGATGGTATCCAGAGACCTCTGGATGACATCATGAAAGTATCCGACAGTAATCTGCTGAAGCGCGGTGTAGAAGTCCCCGCTCTGAAGCGTGATCTGGTATGGCACTTTGTGCCTGTAAAGGCGGTAGGCGATGCTGTAGAGGCCGGTGACATCATCGGTACCGTACAGGAGACCCCTATCGTTGTTCACAAGATCATGGTTCCCTATGGTATCAAGGGTACCATCAAGTCTATTGCCGAGGGCGACTACACCGTAGAGCAGTGTGTTGCCGTGGTAGAGACGGAGAAGGGTGACAAGGAAGTTACCCTGATGCAGAAGTGGCCTGTCCGCAGCGGACGTCCTTACAAGGAGAAGCTGCCGCCGGATATGCCTCTGATCACCGGTCAGCGTGTTGTTGACGCCCTGTTCCCTATCGCTAAGGGTGGTGTGGCTGCCGTACCCGGACCCTTTGGTTCCGGTAAGACCGTTATCCAGCATCAGCTGGCTAAGTGGGCTGAGGCCGATATCGTAGTATACATCGGCTGCGGCGAGCGCGGTAACGAGATGACCGACGTACTGAATGAGTTCCCCGAACTGAAAGACCCTAAGACCGGTTACTCTCTGATGGAGCGTACCGTTCTAATCGCTAATACCTCCGATATGCCCGTGGCAGCCCGTGAGGCTTCCATCTACACCGGTATCACTATCGCTGAGTATTTCCGTGACATGGGTTATTCTGTAGCTCTGATGGCAGACTCCACTTCCCGTTGGGCTGAGGCTCTGCGTGAGATGTCCGGTCGTCTGCAGGAGATGCCCGGTGAAGAAGGTTATCCCGCTTACCTGGGCAGCCGTCTGGCACAGTTCTACGAGCGTGCCGGCCGTGTAATTTCCTTGGGTTCCGAGGGCAGAGAAGGTGCTCTGTCTGTTATCGGTGCCGTATCCCCCGCAGGTGGCGATATTTCTGAGCCCGTTGCTCAGGCTACCCTGCGTATTGTAAAGGTATTCTGGAGTTTGGATAGCTCCCTGGCTTACAAGCGTCACTTCCCCGCCATCAACTGGCTGACCAGCTACTCTCTGTATGTGGACAATATGTCCAAGTGGTTCAATGCCAATGTAGAGGCTGACTGGATGGAAAACCGTGGCCGTATGATGAGACTGCTGCAGGACGAAGCCGAGCTGCAGGAGATCGTACAGCTGGTAGGTATGGACGCTCTGAGTGCTCCTGACCGTCTGAAGCTGGAAGCTGCCCGCTCCATCCGTGAAGACTTCCTGCATCAGAACTCCTTCCATGAGGTAGATACCTACACCCCTCTGGAGAAGCAGTACCTGATGATGAACTTGGTTCTGGATTACTATGACCACGCTATGGCCGCTTTGGATAAGGGCGTTTCCGTAGAAAAGCTGGTAGATCTGGAAGTTCGTGAGCAGATCGGTCGTTTCAAGTATATCCACGACACCGACCTGAAGGAAGCTTATAATAAAGTAGTAGAACAGCTGGTCAGCGAGCTGGCCGGTTTGACCGCAAAGGAGGACAGATAACATGCCTAAAGAGTATAGAACGATTCAGGAAGTTGCCGGCCCTCTGATGATGGTAAAAGGCGTTGAAAATGTAGCCTTCGACGAGCTGGGCGAGATCGAGCTGGTAAACGGCGAGACCCGTCGCTGCCGTGTTCTGGAGATCAATGGCGATACTGCTATGGTACAGCTGTTTGAATCTTCCACCGGTATCAACCTGTCCAACAGTAAAGTACGTTTCCTGGGCCGCAGCATGGAGCTGGGTGTGTCCGAGGATATGCTGGGTCGTGTATTTGACGGTCTGGGCCGTCCCATCGACGGTGGTCCCGACATCCTGCCCGATGCCCGTATGGACATCAATGGCCTGCCCATGAACCCTGCCGCCCGTAACTATCCTCAGGAGTTTATTCAGACCGGTATCTCTGCCATCGATGGTCTGAACACCCTGGTACGTGGCCAGAAGCTGCCCATCTTCTCCGCTTCCGGTCTGCCTCATGCCAACCTGGCTGCACAGATCGCCCGTCAGGCTAAGGTGCGCGGTACTACCGAGCCTTTCGCCGTAGTATTTGCCGCCATGGGTATCACCTTCGAAGAGTCCAACTTCTTCGTACAGAGCTTTAAAGAAACCGGTGCTATTGACCGTACAGTTATGTTTGTCAACCTGGCAAACGACCCTGCCGTAGAGCGTATCTCCACTCCTCGTATGGCCCTGACTGCCGCTGAGTATCTGGCCTTCGAGAAGGATATGCACGTACTGGTTATCCTGACCGACATTACCAACTACGCCGACGCTCTGCGTGAGGTATCTGCCGCACGTAAAGAGGTTCCCGGCCGTCGTGGTTATCCCGGTTACATGTATACTGACCTGGCCTCTCTGTATGAGCGCGCCGGCCGTCAGAAGGGCAAGAAGGGCTCCATTACCATGATCCCTATTCTGACCATGCCCGAGGATGATAAGACCCATCCTATCCCCGACCTGACCGGTTACATCACCGAGGGTCAGATCATTCTGAGCCGTGACCTGTACCGCAAGGGTGTCACTCCTCCTATCGACGTACTGCCCAGCCTGTCCCGTCTGAAGGACAAGGGTATCGGCGCCGGCAAGACCCGTGCCGACCACGGCAACACCATGAACCAGCTGTTTGCAGCCTACGCTCGTGGTAAGGAAGCCAAGGAGCTGATGGTAGTACTGGGTGAGGCTGCTCTGAGTGAGATGGATAAGCTGTACGCCAAGTTTGCGGATGCCTTTGAGAACGAGTACGTATCTCAGGGTTATGACGCCAACCGTGATATCGAAGAGACTCTGGAGATCGGCTGGGATCTGCTGCGCATCCTGCCTCGTTCCGAGCTGAAACGTATCGACGATAAGTACCTGGATCAGTACTATAATAAGTAAGGGAGGGTGAGCATATGGCATCTTCCCAGATCATCCCCACTCGTATGGAGTTGGCCAAGCAAAAGAAAAAGCTGGCCACGGCCACACGAGGCCACAAATTGCTGAAGGACAAGCGAGATGAGCTGATGCGTCAGTTTTTGGATCTGGTCCGTGAGAACAAGGCTCTCCGTGAAAAGGTAGAGGCTGCTCTCCAGGCTGCCAACAAAAACTTCGTCCTGGCCAAGGCATCCACCTCAGACCAGGTATTAAACGCCGCTCTGCTGGCTCCTAAGCAGGAGGTCTATCTGGAGACCGATACCCGCAACGTTATGAGCGTGGATATCCCTGTATTCCAGTACAAGACCCGCACCGCTGACGCCAATGATATCTATTCCTACGGCTTTGCCTTTACTTCCAGTGACCTGGATGGCGCAGTAAAATCTCTGGCAGACTTGCTGCCGGATATGCTGCGACTGGCTGAGGTAGAGAAATCCTGCCAGCTGATGGCCGCGGAGATCGAAAAGACCCGCCGCCGTGTAAACGCGCTGGAGCATGTGATGATCCCCGACGCCCAGGCCAAGATCAAGTATATCAAGATGAAGCTGGACGAGAACGAACGAAGCACTCAGATCCGCCTGATGAAGGTGAAGGATATGATGCTGGAGGAGGCTCGTCAGGAGAGAATTGCAGCTGATGCAAGATAATGTTAAGGGACGTTCCGAGAGGGGCGTCCTTTTTCTTGTGTATTTCCTCCAGCTAGTACCTTGGATGTAAGTATCACTAAGACCCTATATCTTTTGCTAAAACCACCCGCATCGATGCAAAAACTCGCCACTGTCGTGGCTCAGACAGTTTGCACTGATGCGGGTAACGCTAAGATATAGGGCCTAAGTGATACTAAACATCCTGCGCTAAAACGCTGTCGGAAATACACAAGAAAAGGACGCTGCGGAGTGTCTTTCATACATCTGCATCGTCGGCAGATTCTTTGGACTCGCCCAGAGGAGAAATGATTCTATGGGGGGATATCGTAATGAAGGGATGAATGATCGTTTTTTGATCGATAATTCTACCGGAAAGTATATTGAAATGTAGTTTCGATTTATTTATACTGGTGTTAGGATGCGTAGGAAATGCATAAATACGGGAATAAGGGGTGACTGGAATGTTTCAAGTAGAGAAATATTTGCAGAAGATAACAGATTCTATGAAAGAGGCATTTGGTCCGCGTCTCTTGTATGTAGGATTGCAGGGCAGCTATATGCGTGGAGAAGCCACAGAAACGAGTGATATCGACATTATGGTGGTACTAAAAGATCTCGCCAAGAAAGATCTGGATGTCTATCGAGAGATCATTTTGGACCTGCCGGATCATGAAAAATCCTGTGGATTTATCTGCGGCATGGATGAGCTGACCGGATGGAATCCCTTAGAGCTGTGCCATCTGGTACATACGACAAAGGATTATTACGGCAATCTTTCGGAAATGCTCCCCAAATACAGCGATCAGGACATCTATCACTATATCAAAGTAAGTCTGGGAAATATGTACCATGAGCTATGTCATCACTATATTCACGCGGACCGAATAAAGAATTACCAGGCATTGCCGTTCACTTACAAAGGTGTATTCTTCATCCTCCAAAACATCTATTACCTGAAAACAGGCGTATTTTGCATTTCGAAGAATGAAATGCTAGGCATGTTAGAGGAAGGTGATAAAGAGGTCATGGAAATCTCTATGTCTATAGCATCGGAGGAAGAATACGATTTTGATCAGGCATTTGAAACACTGTTTCAATGGTGTCAGAGAGTGTTATCCGAATTTAAACTGCCAGAGAACAACTAGTACGGAAGAGATAGATTTTCTTGAGAATGATATGTTAGAAGATACATCGGATCATATCGCAGATCAGGGCCCCAGAGGGGCCCTTTTTTGTGTGGATGTTGGGCAATAGAAAGAAAAGGATTGATATCCCATGACAGACCTTTGCGCACCGCGGGTACTTAGGTTCGCAGAACGGGATGGCGGCATTGCGTAGCTATGACGACATCCATACGTTTGAGAACCTTATGTACCCCTGCGCTGCGCATGAGTGAGAACGCGTCTGTCAGGGATATGCAATCTTTTTCTGCGAAATTTCGTATATCCACACAAAAACACCCCCTGGGAAGATCCCAGGGGGCGTCTGTTATACTGTTAATTCAGTATGTACCTGATCTTACAGAGGAATGCAGATACCAGCTTCAGCCTTAGCGCAATCCTTAGCCTTGATCAGGGTAGTGGAACCGGTACCACCATCGGGGTAAGCGGGCAGAGCGCTAACCAGATCAGCACCGTACTTCTTCTTCAGATCTTCGATCTCGCCGAAGTCCAGAGCACGGTTAGGGCAAGCGTCTACGCAAGCAGGGTTCTGACCCTTAGCACGCAGGTAAGCGCAAGCGTCGCACTTAGCGATCTTCTGAATGTCAGCGTTAACCTGAGGAGCGCCGTAAGGGCAAGCGGTAGCGCAAGCGCCACAGCCGATGCAGATGTTCAGGTCGCTGCGAACAGTGCCGTCCTCAGCCTTGTGCATAGCCTTAGTAGGGCAGGCAGCTACACAAGCGGGGTTCTCGCAGTGGTTGCAGGTGTTGGACAGGTTGTACATCTTAACGGTAGGGAAAGAACCTACTTCGTAGGTCTGAGCATTACGCAGAACAACGCCTACGCCCAGATTGTTTTTGTCTTTACAAGCTACCTGGCATGCTCTGCAGCCGATGCAGCGAGTCATATCAAAATAAAAACCTAATGCCATTGTGGTTTCCTCCTTCTTTACAGCTCGATGATGCGGCTATCGGTGTAGCAGTCATCTTCCAGTTCAGGACCATCGTATTTCTCGTAGTTACAGTTGTTGTTGTTGTAACCGGTTACGCCCATGCCGTAGATATCGTTACCCAGCAGGTAGTTATCGGCACCAGCCATATCGATACCAGTCTTCTCATCAACATTTACCCAAGCACCGTGAGGAATACCTACCTGGCCAGGTACCAGACCTTCCATGCAGCAAGCCTTACGCAGAACGGCACCATACTTGGTCCATACCTTAACGGTATCGCCAGTCTGGATACCCTTAGCCTTTGCATCGGAAGCGTTCAGGTATACAGGGTTAGGCCATGCTTCACGCAGCCAAGGACAGTTGTTGAATACGGAGTGAGAACGACGCAGGTAGTGAGGGTTGAACAGCAGGAAAGGATACTCGCCCTTCTCGCCCTTGATGTCGCCATTCTTGAAGGTGGTCTCGTAGCCCAGTTCAGGAACGATGTACTCAGGATATGCAGTGTAGGTTCTCTTACTGAAGCCAACGCTGTTCAGGATATCAGCCTTAGCCTGGCAGCAGATCTCGAACTTACCACTGGCGGAAGGCAGAGGAGCAGCAGCGGGATCAGCCAGGAATGCAGTGTAACCCAGTTCCTTGGAGAACTCATCGCCTTCGGTACGCTCGAACTGATAGCCGCCGTTGTCGATGATTTCCTGCAGACCGATCACACCAGTCTGAGCGGTACCTTCTACGCCCCATTCCTTGATGTCAGCATCAGTAATGGTAACCAGAGGTACATAACCATCCTTAGTCCATACAGTGGAGCCAGCCAGCTGGTTGAAGAACTGCTGCTTCTCGCTGATAGGATATACGGCCTTGGAATCTAAGCCTAAAGCGTCGATCAGCAGGCTGTTGATCTCCTGGTCGGTCTTAGCCTCAAACAGAGGCTCGGTAACCTGTGCGAATACAGGCAGGAACTCACGGTTAGAAGAATCTACGCTACCAACGGTTTCCCATCTGGTGGTTACAGGCAGAACGATATCGGAGTACTTAGCCTGAGTGGTCAGGAACTGTGCCTTAGCAACTACAAAGTCCATAGCGCGATGAACTTCGATACCTTCCTTCATGTTAGGACCGGTCTGCAGATAAGCATTGTCATCGTGTACGATACAGTGAATATCACAGGTCATGTCTACGCCGGGCTCGGTACCCTGAGCATAGTGGTCACCACAGTAACGATACTTACCAGTCTTACATGCTTCCCAAACCTGAGGACCAGCAATGATACCGGGAACATCGTTGTTTAAGCCGGGCAGGCCAGTGCCGCCGCCAGCTACCAGAGTCATACCGCCGTTACCAGCGTTAGCGTGGTAGTTGTTAGCTACGCAGTTACCGGGCTTACCTATGTGGCCGCCCATGCAACCAACGGTCATGAACAGCTGAGGCAGGCTCTCTGCACCGTTGTTACGGGCAGCAGCGTAGTTGTGCAGCAACCAAACATTGTTCTTCTTACCCAGAACGGTAGCCAGCATGGTGATCTGCTCTACGGGAACACCAGTGATCTTGGAAGCCCAAGCAGCATCCTTAACGATACCGTCGTACTTACCTTCG
>JAFYLG010000151.1 GCA_017537225.1 Lachnospiraceae bacterium | reverse complement strand
CCGCAGATGATCACAGACAGATCGCCAAAATTGCTCTGCCAGATATCCTGCAGGATCTTACTCTTGGGAGACAGGCCTATCTTCTTCTTCATCCCATTCAGCTTGATCAGCTTGCGCAGACTTTCGGCCTTACCTTCTTTTTCTGCCTTCAACCAGATCTGACTGTGGATAGCTTCGACCATGAGAGGCACGGTCAGCATGGATTCCGGTGCAGCCAGCTTGATATCACGCGTCACAGTCTTTAAGCTGCCGTTGATAAACAGATGGGCGCCACGGTCCAAAGTCGCCAGCACGGCGCAGGTCATGCCGTAGGTATGATAGCAGGGCAGAGCAGAGAATACTCTCTGTCTGGCATCTACATATACAAAAGAATCTGCCGCATTCCACAGGATCGCCTTGTGACTCAGCATGACCATCTTGGACACACTGGTAGTGCCGGAGGTAAATACGATAGCGGCGGTCTGCTCAGGCACTATGGTCAATGATTTTGCATCGTCACGACCTTCTGCCAGCTGCATATGTCCTTCTTCGTATAAAGTCTCCAAGTTTGCTACGGTATCGTTCTTGGACTTATTGTCCAGATTTACCAGCAGCTGAATGCCATCCTCCTCTTTCAGCAGAAGCTCACAGATTGGGGCGTGAGTATTGGATGCAAATACCACTTTGGCATCGGCACGGCGGATCATCTGACGAATGCTGTCATCGGACTGCTCCGCATCGATACATACAGCCACACCGCCACAGCAGGCTGCTGCCAGATAGGTGATGACCCAGGGGATACTATTGTCAGAGACGATGGCCACATGAGCACCAGCCATGCCACGGGCACACAGTGCCTGAGTCAGCCACAGCACACGATCGGTAAATTCACCATAGGAGTAGGTGATCTCCTCCTGCTTTCTGGTATAGCTGGTCACAGCAGGCTTGTCTCTGAATTTGTCACGGATCCCCGCAATATAATCCGGAAAAGTATTATAGTAATCCGGCTGATTAATGATATAGTTCTTCATATTATGCCTCCACACTATCTCTGGCATATTCTAAATACTTCTGGAAAAAGGCTTCTCGTCCGGTAGTCTCGATGAGCTTGATCATAACATCTACGATATCACTGTCAAACTGAGTGCCTTTGCCACGGATCAGTTCGTCCATGGCCTTATCGATCCCCAGGCCCTTGCGGTACTGTCGGTCGGAAGTCATGGCATCGTAAGAGTCTGCCACCGCCATAATACGGGCTTCCTCAGGGATCTCATATCCCTGCAGGCCGTCAGGATATCCCTTGCCATCAAAACGCTCGTGATGACTGCGAACAATGGGAACGATATGGTGAAACGCCGTGAGGGAAGACAGTACCTGTGCACCCTTTTCACTGTGCTTCTTGATGATGCTGTATTCTTCATCGGACAGACGGGCAGCCTTTAAAAGCACCTCATCCGGCACACCGATCTTGCCGATATCGTGGAACAGACCAGCTACACGGATAGTCTCACAATATTCCTCAGACTTACCCATAGCCTGTGCGATCTCCACAGCAATGGCAGACACACGGTCGGAATGACCACGGGTATACTCATTACGGGCATCTACCAACTGACGCATGGCCTGGATCATCTCCACATAGCTGTCCTTTAAATTCTGGTACATCAGACTCAGCTCGTCCTGATAACCACGTATGGTGCGCATCTGCAAAATAGACTTGGTACAGGATTCTACCAGCAGCTCCAGCTGATCAAATCGGGGGCCCTTTTCATAGTAACCCTGAATATCCAGCTCACGAATGGTCTTGATGGGCGGCGCCATACTCTTGTGACCGGTCAGCAAAATAATATAAATGTCCTTATTAAAAGTACGGATCTCTTCTACCACCTTGTCACCACAAATAGGTGACATCAAAAAGTCCAACAGCAAGATGTCAAAATGACCGTTGCGAACTTTCTCGATGGCAACACGAGGATCGTTCTCCGTCTCTACGATATATCCGGCTTTTTTAAAATAGGACTCTACAGCCGATGTCATGATCGTGTCATCATCCACCGTCAAGATTGAAAATTGGTTTTGTGTTTTTGCCCTGCTTTTTCTCATAAGGAAAGGCCTCCTGCTGCATCATTACTATTGTTATCCCTGTCAATGGGAATGGTGATTCCGAAGATAGATCCGCCACCCGGATTATCCTTCAGCCAAACTTCACCGTCAAATTTACCTCGTACCACGGCGTTGGAAATATATAAACCAAGACCGGTTCCCATATTTCCTTTATTGGTAACCATCTCTTTAAAGATCTTAGCCTTGACTCTGGGATCCACACCGGGGCCGGTATCTTTTACCGCCAAGATCAGATTTTCTCCCTGCTTCTCGGCTGTCACAGTCACATCACCACCGCCCGTTTGCTTTTCTGCAAAGATAGCGTTGGAGATCAGATTATTCATAACCTGAACCAGGTTATTGATATCACCCTGGATCTCACAGTCCTTGGCCTGCTCATATTCCATCACCAAACGACAGCCACCACTGACTAACTCATGGCGCATCAGCAAGGTAATTCTCTTGATCAGTTCATCTACGGTAAAGCTGCCGCCGTCATAGTAGGAGGCCACATTGGCAGCCTGTCCCTTGATAGCGGTAATGATATCTGACATATAGGCAGTAGCATCCTTGACCTTGGCACACCAGTCGTCCAGTTCACCGCAGATCTCCAGATAGTCTTCTTCCACCACATCCGGATCTCCCAGGCTGTCCCGAATCTCTGCCACCAGTCCTTCGGCTGCATTGACACAACCGGAAATACTCATAATTGGTGTCTTTAAGTTGTGAGCCAGTCCACCGATCATCTGGCCCAGGAACGCCAGACGCTCCTGCTCCATCATGCGACGCTGGTTCTCCTGCAGTTGCTGCATACTGCGTTTTAACTGGGTCACATCCTTGAACATGATAACAAAACCGTACAGTCTGGGACCATCCGTCAAGGCAGTGATCTCTGCAACATAATAGTTCTTTTGAACGATACCATCCTCGGTCGTCACTGTCAACGCCTGCTCATAAGTGATATTCGTATGGCTTTCACGGCAAGAATCCAATGCTGTCATCAGATTGTAGATGATCTGTTTTTGAGTTGCGTCATCATCCTTGATACAATCTTTCAAATAACGATTTTCACTGATGTCAAAACGCTGTCCAAACACCTGCTCAAAAGGAATATTGTGGCTGATGATCAGTCCCTTGTCACTAAGTACCAGGTAACAGTCAGAGATCCAGTCCAACACACGCTGGGTAGCCATGGGACGAATATCCAGCAGATGGAGACGGAAAATAGCCAACCCGTTTAACACCACGGTGGGAATAAAGCTGAGGGGTGTAGCCGCAATGGTCAGGCCCTCAGTCAATGTAGCCATCATGCTGACGCACAGAGGAATAATGCCTCCCAAAGCGATCATAGCACACTGTCTGCGGTACAGACGACTGCTGTTGCGCCAGGCAAAGCGACCGAGCAGAACCAGACTGTGGATCAGGCACACATAGGAAAATACGCCAGATACCAGGGCATATGGACCAAATACCAGCTCACTGCGGATAACAGAAAAAACCTGGTACTGGAGATGATGGATAGGGTTAGTCCATACCACCACATTGGTCACCAACGGGACCACAAAAATCAGCCGCATCTTCTTAGGCATCTTTTCCCAGCCACGGACAAAACTCATGGCAATACACAAAAACAGGGCGGGCAAAAAGGTACCGGCTCCATTGGTCCAGGCATCCAGCGCAAACAGCGCATTAATGTTAGTGGAATCGGTAAAGCGCATGATGATCAGCGCGGTGATCCAAATGCCATAGGCGGCCGCCATCCACAGATACAACTTGTGCAGCAGGTCCAGTTTCCCTACCTTTAAACTGCGGATAATAAATATGATGATGGTGATCAGCGCCACAGAAAAGATAGCTGTCGCTGTATTGGATACCATAGGATGTCCTCCTTGTTACTTTGTGTTACTTCTTTTTACAAAAACCGTCCAATAAACGCTCCGGTCCGGGCAGCGGATAGTCAAATCCCAACTGTCTCAGACGGGATGCGGTGCGGCGACAAATGGGAGTCATGGTGGTGGGGATCGTCTGGATCTGATTCCACTGATTCATCAGCGGGGCCAGTTTCTGACGATTGTCTTCACAGACACACTGCTCCAGCAGCTGAGAAAACTCTCCATCTTCCACGATCCGCAAATCCGGCATGATCTCTTCCAGGGCCTCACCCAGACTAATAGGTTCCGGATGAAGCATATGCCAGGTGGTCTCCGACTCTTTGCTAAGAGCCACCACCGCTGCTGCGCACCAGTCTACCGGAGTCAGATCAATGGTACCGCCTGCCATAGATTCAGGCACTGCCTTCACTTCGGCAATGGCCTGCAACAATAAATAGGCGGCGTTGGTGTCAGGATTCTTTTGGAATACACCATCATAGGTGCGTCCCACCAGACGGCCCAGTCGGAACACATGAGCCTGCAGACCCTGACTCATGGCCTCGTAAATTGCAGCCTCCGCCAGGAATTTACTCTTGGTATAGATATTGTCCTGCCAGTTCTGGCCAATATCAAAATCTTCTTCTCGATAATTGCGGTTTACCACGGGACAGCCAGGACGATATTCTCCGCACAGGCTGGCGGTGGAAATATGAAACAGTGGGATCTCGCCGGCCATCGCCAATGCGATCATAGTCCTGGTACCTTCTACGTTACACTCCAGCATATCCTCGTCGCGAGGAACGTAGTGACGTACATCGGCGGCACAATGGTAAATAGCCTCTGCCTCCAGGGCCAGGCTGTAGAACTTTCTCTGTCCCATGCCCAGATAAGAACGGATCAGATCTCCCTGCAGTACCTGCAGACGGAGATCCATGGCAGCTGCTTCCTCTTCGCCAAAATACCAGGCCAGCGTCTCATGGACACGGGAAGCCTCTCCATCTCTTGTGAGACAGATCACCTTCTCCACTCCTGCTGCCAACAGTTCTTTTACCAGATGAGCACCAAAATATCCGGTGACACCGGTGAGGACTACCTTGGCCGGGATATGATCCAGAGAAGAAGTTCCCTGAGGCACTACAGAAGGGTACTGACGAGAAACCGGAGTGGCTTGCTGCCTGAAAGGAGAAGGCTTTGCAGGAGCCTTTGCCACCTCTGCTACAGGGGAAGAAGTTGCTTTCGCAATAACCACGGGAGCTTCAAACGCTTCTTCTATCGGCTTTTCTACGGTCTGTTCCATGGTATCCTCCATGGCCACCTGCAGCAGGGCCGCCTGGGCCTGTGCGGTAGGATGATCATAGAACTGCTCCATGGTCAGATTGATCTTTTTATTAAAGTAGTAGCTGAGTACACTAAGGACGCCCAGGGAAGTCCCACCCTGTTCAAAAAAGGACACATCTGCCTTCAGGTCGGTTCTGCCCAGCACCTCTTCCCAGATGGCCAGTAATTCTTCCGGCGTTACGTTACGATTCATATCACACATTTCCTCAGTGATCTCTTCTGTCACCATCTGACAAACTTCCTCAGCAGCCACCTCCGTAGAAGTCATCTCTACATCAGCCTTTTCCGGCATAGGGATCTCACCTCTGGCCATGGCTGTCAGAGTCTGCATATCTGCCTTGCCACCCGGTGTCTTGGGCAGTTCATCCAAAGCAAACAGACGGGCAGGTACCATATATTTGGTCAGGCAGCTACTCAGGTAGCGATGCAGATCTGTTTCGTTCTCCTGCTCTCTGCCTTTTTCTTTTACGTAGAATGCGCACAGCTCCACGGAGCCATCCTGATTTTTCACAGGAACCGGCACTGCCTGAGAGGCCAGACCGGATTCCAGCATGGCGCATCGAATCTCATCCAGCTCCACACGCTGACCGTCGATCTTCACCTGACTGTCGACACGACCGATAAAATCAATGGTGCCATCCACGCGGAGACGACCCAGATCGCCACTGCGGTACATGGTCTGTCCGGGGAAGTACAGATCCGGCAGGAATGCCTTTTCAGTCAGATCAGGACGCCCCACATAGCCGGCAGCCACGCCCTCCCCGGCCAGGTACATCTCACCACAGGCAGTGGGCAGTACAGGACGACCGGTCTCATCCAGGATGTATACGCGCATATTGGGCATGGGACGACCGATGGTAATGGAGTCTCCCTCCTCCAGATCGATCATGGTGGTATATACGGTGACTTCGGTAGGTCCGTACAGATTTACCAGACGGCCACGGCAATATTGCTTAAATCTCTTTACCAGCTGCTCCGGCACAGCCTCACCGCCTACGATGGTAAATCGCAGGTCACCGATGGCCTGACAGAACGCGTCATTAGTCAGGCACATCTGGAGGCGGGACGCTGTAAACTGGATAAACTGTGCACCGGTCTGACGGATCAGACGGCCCAGTTCCCAGGGCAGCAGCATCTCCTGCTCATCGGCCAGAGCAATGGTCTTACCCAAAGCCAGAGGGATCAGACTCTCCGAAGCAAAAATATCAAAGATCAATGTGGTGGCGGCGATCATAGGGCCTTCCACATTGGCATACATGGTGCGAGAAGTGTGCAACAAGTTGCACAGGTTGCGATGACGGATCATAACACCCTTGGGCTTACCGGTACTGCCGGACGTAAACAGGATGTGGATCAGATCCTCACTGCCCACAGGCTGAGATACAAACTGAGCAGATCCCTGATCACAGATCACCACGGCTTGCTGACGCAGTGTCTCAGGCAGCTTTTCATAGCTGGCCGGATCACACAGGATCTTTTGGGCACCGGCCATCTCCAGCATGTAGGAGATCCGCTTTTCCGGGAAATCGGTGAGGAAGGGCACATAGGCACAACCATTCTTCAATACTGCCAGCATAGCGGCATACAACTTGGGCGTGCGGGCCATAGCCAGGCCTACCCGGTCACCGGGACATACGCCGGCTGCCTGCAGCTGCAGGGCATATCGGCAGGCCATCTCCTCCAACTGACCATAGGT
>JAFYLG010000150.1 GCA_017537225.1 Lachnospiraceae bacterium | reverse complement strand
GTCACCGCATCGACGTCGGTATTCATGGAGAAATACTGGTTCATGCTGGAGAAAGAAGTACCCAGGCCATGATCCAGATAAAGCATAGAGGTCACGCCGTCAAAACGGAAGCCGTCGAAATGATACTCCTCCATCCAGAACTTTAAGTTGGACAACAGGAAATGCAGCACGCCAGTCTTACCGTAGTCAAAGCACTTGGTGCCCCAGGCAGGATGCTCACCCTTGTCGCCATCGTGGAAGAACTGCCAGGTAGTACCGTCAAACATGTTGATGCCCTCAGCGGTATTCTTAACGGCATGAGAATGTACCAGGTCCAACAGTACCTGGATTCCCATCTCGTGAGCCTTGTTTACCAGATATTTCAGATCCTCAGGCTTGCCAAACCAGCTGGAAGCAGCATAGAAGTTAGACACCTGATAGCCAAAGCTGCCATAATAAGGATGCTCCATGATGGCCATCAGCTGGATGGTGTTGTAACCAGCCTTCTTGATACGAGGCAGAGTGTAGTCAGCAAACTCACGGTAAGTACCTACGCGGCCTTCCTCCTGAGCCATGCCCACGTGGGCCTCGTAGATAAACAGACCTTCTTCTGCCTCAAAGCCGGCATCAGTCCACTCAAATACCTTCTTATCATCCACTACCTCTGCGGTAAAGGTGATGGTCTTGGGATCCTGTACCACACGACGGGCATACAGCGGAATATGCTCGGTACGAGTCATGTTGGCATCCACAACGGTCTTTACCTTACAGCCATCCCACAGAGCCTCATCGCCCTCTAAGAACAGCTCCCAGTTACCATTGCCGATATTCTTTAAGGGATGACTGGTTTGATTCCAGCCATTGAAATCGCCGGTCAGGTACAGCTGGTAGGCGTTGGGAGCCCACTCACGATATACCCAGCCACCGTCTACATGATGAATACCAAAATACTCATGAGCGTTGGCAAACTCATTCAGTGTGCCGCCTTCCGGCAGGAGACGACCCTTGGTGGCGCGATACAGAAACATACGCAGATCGATATCACCTGCGAAAGACTGTAATTGAGGATTCAATTCCAAAATACGATACATATCTTAATTCTCCTTTTTATTTTCTTGCATGACATTCAAAGGACCTTCGTCCCCTGTCTTTCATTATACCGAATACTGGAAAGTTCTTCAAGTCAAAATCTCTGCAAGACCATATTTTCCCATGTGCAGAATCTCATATCAAAAACTGACGGTGGGATCATCTTTCCGCCAAATTCAACCGTCTGCAGCCTCAAGTCATGCCCCTGTGGTCTCCTGATCCTGTGAAGCAAGAATATCTCTCTGCCTATATCTCTGCTGGTGTCAGTGCTATGATCCACACCTGGGTAGCCCGAGATTTTGCGGAATCTGTAGACGAGATCGTGGCAATGGCGGTACAGTCACAGGGCGTTTCATCGCCCCTACCATAAATATTGTTCTATATTCTTTCACCATTCTTTTGGGAAACAAAACGGAGCCTCTGATACAAGGCTCCGCTTTCTCATTTTTGGATTCTTAATTTACTATGCGATCCTTACTCCTTGGGAATAAATCCCTCAAAAATAAAGTAATCGTAATACTTACGGCACTCATCCAGCTGGGCCTGACTCTTTACTGTCCAGGCCACACTGGGACAACCAAACAGATCGCGACAGATATTTTTGGATACCGCTTTCATGTCACGGCAGTCATAGGCGATGAAATCCGGTTTGGCCATGAAATTCATCAGCAGGTGACGAGCCGCCCACATGCTCCAACCAGTCTTGCCGTCATGCTTTTTATAGTTGCTGGACAGCTGTCCTCGGCATACTTCCGGATGATTTAATCGGAACCAGAATACGGCAGAGGGATGGAAAGACTCGATACAGTAGGTACCGGTATAATTGCGCAGAATGGCATCGGTCTTTTCGCAGACCAAGCTGTGGCTGTTTTTGTATTTCAGTTCTACGATCAGCGGGATACGACCGTCCACCATATCCAACACATCCTGAAACAGCGGGATCGTCTCCTGAGAACCGTAGATGGGATAGGCCTTTAACTGCTCGTAGGTCAGTTTGTCCACATCGATGTCCACACCACAGACACGCTTTAAGTTAAAGTCATGGACTACCACCACCTGGCCATCTCTGGTCATCTGTACATCCAACTCGATACCGTAGCCATGCTCTACCGCCTTGCGAAAGGCTGCCATGGTATTTTCGGGAGCGTCACTATTGTTATCGTGAAGTCCGCGATGAGCATAATATACGCGGGGCATAGGCTCCGGACGATGAAGCAAGCGAGGTGCAATGGCTGCCAGATAGCAGACCACGCCGGTCAGGGCTAATTTGGTGGTTCGTTTCATGATGTTACCTCTTTTCTGTCAAATAATTTTAATCCTCTATGTCAAAGTTCTCCAGCGCGCTCTTTTTGGCCTCCGGCTTAGAATCGCCGTGACGTACCTGGCTCATGGTGATCAGCGCTGCTACGGTAAAGAAGCAGGCGTAGGGGAACAGAGTACGGTAAGACACATACTGCAGCAGGATACCGCTGAGGATGGGAGTTACGATCTGAGAAGACATGGAGAAGGTGTAGTACAGACCGGTGTACTTACCTACATCGGCACTGGAACACATCTCCACTACCATAGGCAGAGAGTTTACACTGATGGCAGCCCAGCCCATACCGATGAGCACAAAGCCCAGGATAATGATGGGGCTGTATACAGCCATAAAGGATGCCATAACATAGCAGGCCAACATCAGCACCAGGCCGATCATGATGGTCTTCTTACGGCCGATCTTGCTGGCAATGATACCGATGGGAATGTAGCTGATGATGGCAGCCACGGTAGCGATCAGCAGACAGTCGGCATAGCCACCGCCTTCCAGGCCCCATACGGTGGTAGCATAGCGGGAGAAAGCAGTGGTCACCGCATTGTAAGCCGCAAACCAGAACAGAATGGACATCAGAATACATACCAGACTGCGCTTTACTTCCTTGGGAAGCTCTGTCTTAACAGATGCCCTGGCAGATTTATCTGCCGCCTTGGTCTCTGCCACAGGCTCATCGTACTCTTCGGGATACTCCCTGGCTACGATGGCCAGCATCTTTTTCTCGCGGACCACAAAGATCAGCACCAGAACAGCCAGCACCATCAGAGCCGCTACACCGATAAACAGAGCAGTATAGTCAGGAGTGTCGCCTTTTCCTACCAATACCTTGATCATCACCAGAGAACAAACTCCGCCGATGGCACCCATCAGGTTGATAACGGCATTGGCCTTACTGCGCAGTGGCTTGGGAGTCAGGTCAGGCATCAAAGCTACTGCAGGAGAACGATACAGGCCCATGGACACCAAAACAGCACCCAGGCTGATGATAAACAGGGGCAGGTTGCGGCTGTTATCGGCCATAGGCAGCAGCATCATAAAGAATACTGCCAGCGCAGTACCGCCTACGATAAAAGGTGTACGTTTGCCAAAAGGTGTGTCTACCTTGTCAGACAGCGCACCCAGCAAAGGCAACAGCACGACTGCCAGTACATTATCGGCTGCCATGATGGCACCGGTCACAGCCTCATTCAAATGGAATGAACGCTGCAGGATCAACGGTATAACGTTGTCGTACATCTGCCAGAAGGCACTGATGGACAGAAAGGCCAGGCCGATAAAAAACGTGCGTTTATAATTCAGTTTCAAATTCCTATCCTCCTAAGAGTTCTTTTGTATATCATTGCTAGTATACCATTTTCCTGCCATTTCTACCACGGGTTTTTGTAAATTCCCTGAGAATTTTACCGAAAAAAGATTCTTTTCTCAAGCCCATCTTTTCTTTGATGACTCATACTTTTGAGAGATTTGTAAATTCTATTCTTAGCTCACCTTGCTCCTCCGCAAAAAAGGTGATACACTAACATTAGATTTCGTCCCGACCATAATGATAGGGTCCGGACCGCAAAGGAGATTTGTTCTATGGACTATCGCGCCCTGTTACAGGAGGCTGCCTCCTACCAAAGCTCACTGACCAAATATCGCCACTATCTCCACGCTCATGCCGAGGTGGATTTTGATTTGCCCCAGACCACTGCCTATGTAAAAGAGCAGTTGATCCAGATGGGCTGCGATCCCGTTCCCTGTGGTCGCTCCGGCCTGTCCGTTGCCATCGGAGGCAAGAAACCCGGAAAAGTATTTTTGCTGCGGGCCGATATGGATGGCCTGCCCATCCAGGAAGAAGCCGATATAGCATTTGCCAGCCACAATGGAAAGATGCACGCCTGCGGTCACGACCTGCACACCACCATGCTGCTGGGTGCTGCCCGCCTGTTAAAAGACCACGAAGATGATATCTGCGGCACGGTAAAGCTGATGTTTCAGCCTGCCGAAGAGACTCTGGGCGGTGCTCTGGATATGATCCAGCACGGTATCCTGCAAAGTCCTGCCGTAGATGCTGCCATGATGATCCATGTAATGACCGGCAGCCCTCTTCCCGAGGGCACTGTCATCGTTGCGCCTGCAGGGATCAGTGCTCCTGCTGCCGATATGTTTGAGATCCGCATCCAGGGCCAGGGCTGTCACGGCTCCTCTCCCAACACCGGTATCGATCCCTTGAATGTGGCCGCTCATATTTTGATCTCTCTCCAGGAACTTCACGCCAGAGAGCTGGCCATGAATGACCGCGCCGCTTTGACCATCGGCTCTCTCCACGCAGGGGCCGCTCCCAATGTGATCCCCGACACTGCCATCATGGGCGGCAGCCTGCGATCCTTTGACGAGGAGACACGGCGCTTCTTAAAAGAACGCCTGGTGCAGATCGCCCAGGGCACGGCAACTCTTTTCCGGGCGCAAGCCACCGTCACCTTTACCTGCGGTTGCCCTACTCTGTACAACGATCCGACTCTTTGCGGAGAGACAGAGTGCTATCTGACCGACCTACTGGGAGACTCCGGCGCCTTTTCTGCCGAGAAACTGGCCGCCATGCTGGCTGCCCAGGCCCCTTCTACTCCCGATCCCACCAAGAGAAATACCAGCGTGTCCGGTTCCGAAGACTTTGCCTATGTAAGCCAGCAAGTCCCTGCCGTCATGCTTTCTCTGGCCGCCGGTCATCCGGACCACGGCCACCAATATGCCCTCCACCATCCCGCCGCCACCTTCAGCGATGATGTCCTGCCTGTCGGCAGCGCCATCCACGCCTGTGTGGCCATTCGCTGGCTGGAAGAACACGCCCAATAACAACGAAAGAGAGAATCCTGATGAAAATTATCGACGCTATCAAAACCGTTTGTTTAAAACAGGAAAATATCGCCGTCAAGGAATTAAAGACCCCTTGGACCGACCAGATCAGTGCAGAAAATGCGTGGAAAGATTATCCTCGCCCTCAGATGGTGCGAGACAGCTACATCAATTTAAACGGCTTATGGGACTATGCCATCGTAGATGGAGTATCTGCCTCTCCTGATGCTCTGCCCTCCTGGCAGGGCCAGATCCTGGTGCCTTTCTCTCCCGAAGCGCCTCTGTCCGGCGTAAAACGTCAGCTGATGCCCGGGCAGACTCTGTGCTATCAGAGAACCTTTGAGATCTCCGAAAAAACGTATGAAGATTCCTCTGCCAATCATCTGCTGCTCCATTTTGGCGCAGTGGATCAGCGTTGCCAGGTCTATGTGAATGGACAGCTTGTAGGCAATCACGAAGGAGGCTATCTTCCCTTCTCTCTGGATATCACCTCTACTATTCAGAAAGGCACCAATACTCTGCAGATTTTCTGTCAGGATGACAGTGACACCAGCTATCACACCCGCGGTAAACAGATGCTCAAGCGTGGCGGCATGTTTTATACCGCCCAAAGTGGCATCTGGCAGACCGTATGGATGGAGTGGGTGCCTGCCACCTACATTCAGTCCCTGAAACTGGTACCTGACTATGACGAAAGCCAGATCCGTATCTCTGTACAGATGGATGGTGGTATTGATCTCTCTGCATCCAGTTCTGCACCTGCGTCAATAACCGGAGGTGCATCTTCTGTAATCTGCCGTGTTCAGGTGACGTCCAAAGGAAAGACCATCGCCGGCTTATCCACAGAGTCTTCGGATTTCTCTCTGGTTATCCCCGATTTTGTTCCCTGGACTCCGGAAAACCCTTATCTTTACGACTTAACTGTAGAACTGTGCGATGCCGCCGATCCCACTCATGTTATCGATCGTGTAGAGTCCTATTTTGCCATGCGCTGTGTCACTGTGGAGCAAGATGAAAAGGCCATCGCCCGCCTGTGCCTAAATCACAAGCCCTATTTCCAGCACGGTCTGCTGGATCAGGGCTACTGGCCCGACGGTCTGCTGACTGCCCCCTGCGATGAGGCCTATATCTACGACATCCAAACCATGAAGGATGCTGGCTTTAACATGCTGCGCAAGCATTGCAAGCTGGAGCCTCTGCGCTGGTACTACCACTGCGACCGACTGGGCATGCTGGTATGGCAGGATATCACCAACGGTGGTTCCTCCTACGATATGTTCCACCTGTGCTACCGCCCTACCATCCTTCCCTTCACTGCCAATGGCGCCTACGACCGTGTCAAAGGCACCGGCCGCACCGATCCTGCCAGCCACGCCGAGTGGTATCGTGAGTGTGAGACCACCATCCGTCATCTGTACAACTGCCCTTCCATCGTCAGCTGGGTGGTGTTCAACGAGGGCTGGGGACAGTTTGACACCGAAAAAGCTACTGCCTTTGCCAAGTCTCTGGATCACACCCGCACCTTCGATCAGGCCAGCGGTTGGTTTGATCACCAGGGCGGTGATATGAGAAGCATACATAACTACTTCCGCAAGCTGACATGCCCAGAAACCAACACCGCCAGCCAGGACATTTCCGATGGAGCATCCGGCAAAAACAGCTCCAGTGCCAACCGCTGCGGTCTCCGCGCTGCCGTCATCTCCGAGTATGGCGGTCTGGCTCTGCCTCTGCCCGGTCACATCACCACCGATCAGGTCTACGGCTACAAAAATCTGAAATCCTCCGAGGAGTTCCAGTCCCGTTTCCAGGCCATGATGAAACACATCCTGTCTCTGGAAGCCGATGGCCTTTCCGCCGCCGTGTATACTCAGGTGTCGGATATCGAAGATGAGGTCAATGGTCTTCTGACCTATGATCGCAAAGTAAACAAAGTAACCGTGAAATAAATTCCGATACAAAGGAGCACTCCCTATGAAAACTTACTACGGCGTCATCTTTGACTTAGACGGCACTCTCTTAGATACCATCGCTGATATTGGCTACAGTGCCAACCAGGTGCTGACAGAAAACGATCAGCCCACCTATGACCTGCCCACCTATAAAAAATTTGTAGGTCGCGGCTTTATGAATCTGCTGCATCGGGCCTTCCCTGCCGATACTCCGGAAGAACAGTTTCCCGCTCTCTTAGAGCGCCTGCTGCAGGTCTACGATGTACACTTTATGGATCAAACCGTGCCCTATCCCGGCATGGTGGATCTGGTAGGCGCCCTCCACGCTGCCGGTATCCCCGTAGCTGTCAACTCCAATAAGCGAGATCAGTATACCAAGGCTCTCATCACCAAGAACTTTCCCGGCATCCCCTTTGTGGATGTGATCGGAGAAGGCGCTGACTTCCCCCGCAAGCCCAAGCCTGACGGAGCTCTGCACATTGCAGCCAAAATGGGGCTGGATCCTCAGCAGATCCTCTATGTAGGCGACTCTGACACCGATATGCAGACCGGCCACAATGCCGGCATGGATACGGTAGGCTGTGCCTGGGGCTTCCGCGGCGAGCAGGAGCTGCGGGAAAATGGGGCTACTTATATTGCCTATACTGCTGAGGATATTCGCAAGCTGTTTGCGTAGATTGCTTAGAAACATACTTCGATGGTCGTGAGCGATCCATCCACCAGAGCACGCTTCCGCCCCTGGAAATACTTTTGAGAAAGATTCAAATTTCATGCCAAAAAAACTCTCGTTTACATTAAATAAGGCCATGATCGTCACGATCATGGCTCTTGCCTGGCCCACTATGCTGGAGCAGTTGATGCAGACGGCAGTCCAATATATCGACACCGCCATGGTAGGCTCTCTG
>JAFYLG010000149.1 GCA_017537225.1 Lachnospiraceae bacterium | reverse complement strand
CAACCGGATCCCTCTGCGCCTCTTAGGTGTCAGTGCCTCCCGTCTGGACGACTGTGACACCTGTTATCAATACAATCTCTTTGATGGCGACAAACACGACCGTCTGGAAAAACTGGACTCTGCCATCGATGCCATCCGTGGTCGATTTGGCAGCGGAGCCATCCAGCGGGGACGATTTTTACCGCCCCAGTCCGATAAAAAACAATGATCTATCACTTTGACAAATTCCATTCTCTTATTCTATTTCAAATAAAAAGTGTCTCTCTGTTGGAGACACTTTTTTTATTTATAATCTGGTAAATGCTGCTTCCCTGGCATACTGCTGCATCACCGCGATATCCTGGTCAGTAAAGCCAAAGGCCTGTTTTACCCTAATGATCTCTTTCTTTAAATTCACATTGGATACGGTACGGTTGTCTGTATTAAGGGTCACATGGACACCAGCCTCATACAGTCGTCTCAGGGAATGCTCGGCCGCTGTCGGGAAAGCCTTGGTCTGTACATTGCTGGTATAGCTGACCTCCAGGGGGATCTTACGAGCCGCCAGTTCTTTTACCAGAGTGGGATCCTGGATCGCCAGAACACCATGGCCCAGACGCTGAGCTCCCATTTGCAGTGCGGATCGAATACTGTCCGGACCGGACACACGGCCTGCCGACTCTCCGGCATGGATGGTATAGGGAATATCCAGCTTCTTCGCCAAGGCAAAGACATCCGCAAACATCTCCGTAGGGAACAGGCTCTCAGCTCCCGCCAAATCTGTGGCACAGATCCCGCTGTCCAGATGACGAGCTGTCATACGGATGGTCTCCATATTTTCTTCTCTATTGTCATCCCCACGCATGCAGCACAGGATCAGAGATGCCTTCATGGCCGGACATTTGGCCAGCGCTTCTTTTAAACCATCACGAGCCGCCTCCACAAACTCCTGCTGGCTGTATCCGGTAAAACGGGCATACTGAGGCGCAAAGCGAATCTCTGCGTATTCATGTCCCTCTGCTGCCAGGTCTTCCACCAGCTCATACGTCACACGACGAATCGCCTCAGGAGTTCCCAATACTTTGATGGGCAGGTCAAATCGTTTCAAGCATTCCACCAGATCCACACAGGAGTCCGGTACCTGTAGATACTCATCGGTCAGCACTTTTAAATCACAGGTAGGCAGTAGGATCCCCTGCTGGTCTGCCAGTTCCATCACCGTAGCCGGACGTAATGATCCATCCAAATGCACATGCAATTCTATCATTTTCGCTACCTCCCTTATTTCGTAGGTGTCATATAGTGAGACCGCTGTCCCCTCATATCTCATTACCTTTAGCATATCCTTTTCCCGCTCTTTTGTAAAGAAAAACGGCCTCTGCCAGAGACCGTTTTCATCCTATTTTCTTTTTATTATTTTTTCCAGGTGGAAGGCATCAGCAGAACCAGCATGGGAAAGACCTCCAGACGACCTGCCAGCATATCAAACATCAGGACAAACTTGGACAAATGAGACAGGTGACCAAAGTTAGCCATGGGGCCTACCGCCTCCAGGCCGGGACCGATATTATTCAGTGTAGCAGACACAGCAGTAAAGCAGCTGGCAAAATCCAGATTCTCCAAAGAGAGGATCAGGAAGGAGGCTGCAAATAACAGAATGTACGCCGCAAAGAATCGCTCGATGTTATGAACCACTGCCTTCTCCAGAGGGCGTCCCTCAAAACGTACCAGGTGCACACGACGGGGATGCATGGACAGACGCAGCTCGTTGCGGATGGTCTTAAACAGCACTACGATACGGGATACCTTCATACCGCCACCGGTACTGCCGGCACAGGCGCCGCAGAACATCAAAAGTACCAGGATCGTTTTGGAGAACTGGGGCCACAGGTTAAAGTCTACCGTAGAATAACCGGTGGTAGTAATAATGGATCCTACCTGGAATGCTGCATGGTGTATACTGGTCCCCCAAGTTGCATAATACTCTCTGGTATTGATGGCGATCATCAGGATCGCACTGGCAATGATCAACAGATAAAAACGCATCTCCTCACATTTGAGAGCATCCTTGGGGCGACGCACCAGAAAGAGGTAATACACATTGAAGTTGATACCAAACAGGATCATAAATACAGTAATGATGCCCTGCTGCAACACAGTATAGGAAGCGATACTGTCATTCAAAATACCGAAACCACCAGTACCTGCCGTACCAAAACTCAAACACAAAGTATCAAACACAGGCATTCCGGCCAACAGTAACAACACCATCTGCACTACCGTCATAGCAATATAAATACCATACAGGATGCGGGCGCTCTCTGTAATACGAGGCACCAGCTTTTCTACAGAAAAGCCCGGGCTTTCTGCACGCATCAGGTGCATGTTGTAACCACCGGTGGCAGGCAAAACTGTCAGCAAGAATACCAACACACCCATACCACCTACCCAGTGGGTGAAACTTCTCCAGATCAGACAACAATGGCTCAGCGGCTCTACCTCAGACAGAATACTGGCTCCTGTGGTGGTAAAACCGGAAATGGTTTCAAACAGCGCATCCACATAGGATGGGATCTCTCCGGACAGGGTAAATGGGATCGCACCTACGATACTGATCAGAATCCAGCAAAATGCTACGGTAACAAAACCTTCTCTGGCATAAAACACCTGGCTCTTAGGCTTGATACGCTTACCGATCCCGCCCAATAGCATACACAATACCATGACGATGGCAAAAGCCCATCCGCTTTTTTCCCGATAGATCACCGCAGTCACACAGGGAAGGGCCATCAATGCACCAATGACCTGCAGGACCCAGCACAAAATATATCGAATAATAGAATAATTCATACCGTACTCCTCTATCTCAGAATATCCTTGATGTCGTGGAGACCGGTATTGGTCGTAATCACGATAACGGTATCGCCCACCTGGATCATATCGTGACCTCGGGGAGTGATGATCTTGCCCTGACGATTGATGCAGGCCACCAACAGATTATGTTTTAAATTCAACTGCATTAGAGGCACACCTACCACAGGAGAGTCCTCCTGGATCCAGAACTCCAGCGCCTCTACGCGACCGTCGTTCAACTTATGAAGGGTCTCCACGTTACTTCCCAGGGAGTTGGACATAGCGCGGACATAACGAACAATATCCTCTGCGATAGTCAAACGGGGATATACGATACTACCGATATCCAGAGTGTCCAGCAGCTCATCGTATGCCATACGATGAACACGGGTCACCAGCTTGGCCTTGGATACACTCTTGGCAAACAGAGACAGCATCACATTCTCTTCATCCAGGTTGGTCATGGAGACGAAGGACTGAGCACGCTCGATACCTTCCTCCATCAGTACATCTCTCTCAGTGCCATCGCCATGAACGATAGATGCCTCAGGAAGCAGTTCACACAACTCATCGCAACGGGCACGGTCTCTCTCGATGATCTTGACGTCGATACCCATAGCCAACAACTGCTTGGCTAAATAATAGGTAGTAGAACCACCGCCTACGATCAACGTATCTTTTACACGCTGGGTGGCCATTCCCATCTTCTTAAAGAACTTTACAATATTTTTCGCAGACGCCACTACAGAGATCTCATCCTTTTCCCGCAGCTGGAAATTACCGTCAGGAATAATGACCTCATCGCCTCTCTCTACGGTACAGATCAGCACATCACATTTCAGGATCGACTGGATGTCCTTCAGCATGGAACCAACCAGCACATTGTCCGACTCCAGGCGGAATTTGGACAGCTCAACACGGCCCTTGGCAAAGGTGTCTACCTCAATCGCAGAAGGGAATTTCAAAAGACGGGCAATGGCAGTGGCTGCTGCATACTCCGGATTGATGACCAGAGCCATACCAAGCTCATCCTTAATATAATTTACCTCATGGCTATAGATCGGGTCGCGCACACGGGCGATGGTATGGCAGTTACCTGCCTTTTTCGCAAACAGACAGCACAGTAAATTTACTTCATCTGAGCTGGTCACGGCGATCAACAGATCGGCATCCTCGATGCCTGCTTCCATCTGTACGCCATAACTGGCGCCGTTGCCCACCACGCCCATTACATCATAGCTATTGGTCACGTGTGTCAAACGACTGGCCTTGCTATCGATGACGGTTACATTATGTCCTTCTTTGCTCAGGTACTCTGTCAGAGTAGCTCCAACTGTACCACATCCTACTACGATGATCTGCATATTATCCTCCACGCCGCCAAAACGGTCGTTTTCAGCAACTGTTTTCGGCATTCATTTTGAACCTCTATATTCTCACATTATACCTCGTTTCCTTATAAGAATCAACAGCAAACTGGATCTGCTCCATGGCTTTCCGTTGCTATACCCCTATTTTTTTCCATTTCTTAGTTTCTTTGCCTTAATAATTTTACTTTAACACTTTACAAAATTTTAGCACAGAACAGGATCGTGTATTGTGAAACAAAAAAGAATGGCACCGCCTGTTTTGTGTTCTCTCTGGTCCATTTTTTATATAGACGAAAGGGATGACATCTGCTATACTGGAAAAAGACTTGAAACTAGCGATCCTATCTATGACACTCTGTATTATCTTACAAAAAGGAGTTTCTTATGACTATCGACTACTCCCTGGTGATCAAACGCCTGCAGCGCATGGACGAATTCTTCGTAGCCTACTCTGCTGCCACTCATATGCCCTATGTAACATGTGATACCGAGACTGGCAACGACCAGATCTGGATGTTTCCCGATGAGGACTCCGTAAAGGAATTTGCCGCTCCTTATCTGGCCCGCAAGATCCCCATGCACGGAACCCGTGTTCCCAAAGAGGCTGCGCCTGAGTTTTTCATGGATCTCCATGCCATGGGAATCAATGAGATCGTCTTCTGTGACGGTGGCAGTCAACACAAACTGGATCTGGGTAAAGTGGTCCGCATTCCCGATTTCAATAGCCTGCCTGAGGGGAAGCGTCCCTTGATGAATCCCTCCCTGCAGCTGTCTACCTGTTACTTTCTCCAGGAGATGCGTCGCCCCGGTCTGGCTGCGGACAGCCCGGATCGCGCTGACCGTGATACTCTGGAGGCAATGGCTGAAGAGATGTATGTGAATCTGGCCCGCTCCAAGTTTTTAATGCCGGTACAGATCTTCCCGTCTGTGGATGGCAACGATCGGCTGAGCCTGCCATTTATCACAACCAAGCAGGGCGATAACTACCAACCCATCTTCTCTGATCATACCCAGTATATAAAGCATACCAAGATCCACAAGCCCATGGATCACACCAAAGTATTGCTGGTAGGGATCGAAGATCTGCAAAAGCATCTGGTGTCCAACGTAAAAGGCTACCTGCTTAACCCAGATGGCTATTGTCATGTACTGGATGCCCAGCAGTTGGCTCTGATCCAACAGCACTTTCCTCATTAAATCAAATCAAAAAAGGAACATTCTTTCCGCTGCTTTATGGCAGTGAAAGGAATGTTCCTTCTTTTTTTAAGACGTTTTTCTTATCGACTTACTCTGAAATCTTAGAAAGCAGACAAACAGTTTCTATTCCCGCCGTGTTGGGGAACATGTCTACGGCACACACCTTGTCCACACGATAACCACCAGCCAGTAAAGTCACCAGATCTCTGGCCAAAGAGGTGGGCTTACAGCTGATATATACCAGGCGGTCCACACCATAGTTGATGATCTTAGGCAATGCCTTGGGATGGATACCATCGCGAGGGGGATCCAGCACGATCAGGTCAGGCTTCTCTGTCAGATCATCCAGCACCTTCAGCACATCGCCGGCGATAAATTTACAGTTGGCCAGACCATTGAGAGCTGCATTTTCTCTGGCAGCATCTACGGCCTCCTCTACGATCTCCACACCTACCACCTGCTCTGCTACGGGAGCCAGGATCTGGGCAATGGTGCCGGTACCGCTGTACAGGTCAAATATCACCTTGCCATCGGTGGCGCCCACATACTCACGGGCCTTTTCATAGAGGACCTCTGCTCCCAGAGAGTTGGTCTGGAAGAAGGAGAAGGGAGAAATGCGGAAACGCAGACCCAGCAGCTCCTCAAAGAAATAGTCCTGTCCGTACAGAATATCGGTGCGATCATTCTGGATCACATCAGCCAGACTGTCATTGACCGTATGAAGGATACCGGCAAAGCTACCCTGCAAAGGCAGAGACAGAATGCGATCCTTCCAGCCTTCCAGCAATGCGGTCTCGTCAAATGCTACCAACTTGCCAGCCTCCGTGCCATCTTGGGGGAGTTCCAGACGTTCGGTCTGACTGCTGGTCACCAGAGATACCAAGATCTGACCGGTCTTGGCAGCCTTGCGCACCAGCAAGTGACGCAGATAGCCGGTATGACGCATCTTCTGATAGAAGGGGATGCCCTGTTCCTCAAAATAATCTCTGGTAGCCACGATCAGGGCAGCAAAGTCCTCATCGGCGATGCGACAGCCATCTACCGTAACGATATCGTAAAAGCTGGCCTTCTTATGCAGACCCAGAGACAGACGTCCACCCTTGACTTCATCACCAAAGGAATATTCCATCTTGTTGCGGTAACCAAAGAAACGGGGGCTGCCTAAAATAGGCTCCATAGGAACCTCACCCAGTACAGGCTCCAGCAGTTCACGGACCTGCGCCTCTTTTAACTTCAGCTGTTCCTCATAGGGCAGGGTCTGATACACACAACCGCCGCAGATACCAAAATGACGGCAGGCACCTTCTCTGTATTCTACACAGGAAGGCTCCAGTACTTCCATCAATCTGCCTTCAGCACGACCGCTGCGCATCTTGGTGATGGAGAATCGGATCTTCTGACCAGGCAGGGCATCTTTTACTGTCACCTTGCGGCCCTCTGCCTCTGTCACACCTTTGGCACCAAAGGAAGTCTTTTCCACAACCCCTTCAAAAATCTCACCTTTTTTCATCTGTTTTCCTCTTTTATCTACTGATTTCATTTATTTTCTATGGTTTGCCGATTTTCATAGCAAAATCTCACACATAGATAAGGCTCACGACCATACCCTCAGGCACGGCGGTGAGCCTCTGCGATCTCATCCATAAATCAACCGATTATTCGGCCTCAGTCTCCTCAGCGGGAGTCTCTACAGGCTCTTCTACGATGAATTCTACTTCGATCTCGTCATCATCCTCAAAGAAATCATCTTCATCAAAGAAGTCGTCATCGAAATCATCAAACTCATCACCCTCACTCTCGGTGGCAGGCGTTACCACAAAACGGTATACTGCGGCAGCACTGCCGGCGATCACCGCGATCACCGCAACCACCTTCAGAATGCACAGAATGGTCTTCTTGATCTTCTCATTATCTCTCTTAGCCATCAGCTCTTCTAACTTCAGGGTAGCCATCAATTCTTCCATTTTTTTCATTGTCGTCCATTCCTTTCTATCGGCAAAATATACTGTTTTTCTTCAAAGAGTGAATCTTCTCCACAGTCACTGATAGTATATCATATTTTGGAGAAAATTACTATGAAAATATCGCGTTTTTTACACTTTCTTCAATTTAGCAAAGGAAGCATACATACGCTTGAGGCCATAATTGTCAAATTCTACTGCCACCTCAAAATCACGCTTCTGCTCCTTGATCTCGGTCACGGTTCCCAAACCAAATTTCATATGGCGGACACGATCGCCCACCTGGTAGTCCAACTGACTCTCCTTGGTCACGCTAAAATCCTTGCCCAACTTCACACCGCTGTCTGGCAGTTTGCCAAATCCACCATACTGAGGGGCCTTATATCCGGGAGATACCTGACCACGGTCATGACGGGATTCTAACTCAAAAATATCTGCCTGATAGCGGTCACGGCCATGAGTGCCTCCACCGTAGCCTCCGCTACTATAGCCGCTATGATAGCCTCCACTATAGCCGCCACCATAGGATGAGCCACCTTCATAACCACTTCTTCCATATCCGGCACCATCACCGCTTCGTTTCTTTCCGTCCTCCACCATCTGAGGAGGGATCTCGTCCAGGAAACGAGAACGACGGCTGTAACGATTCTCACCGTTGACCATACGCAATCTGGCACAGGTCAGAGTCAGTTCCTTCTTAGCACGGGTCACACCTACGTAGAAGAGACGACGCTCCTCTTCCATCTCATCGGGATCCTCAGAATTCACTGCCGCGCTGCCAGGGAAGAGGCCATCCTCCAGACCAGCCAGATATACCTTGGCAAACTCCAAACCCTTGGCTCCATGAAGTGTCATCAGTGTCAGGCGGTCCTCGCTGTCATCCATGCTGTCGATATCGGCCACCAATGCTACTTCTTCCAGAAAGCCTCCCAAAGTGGACTCCTCCGCCGTATTCTCATAATGAACTGCCTTGTTGATCAGTTCCTCCAGGTTTTCTCTACGGGACTGAGCCTCCAGCTCATCTTCCTTTAGCAGCTCCTGCTCGTACCCACTGGTCTCCAGCACATCTCGGATCAGCTCCGATACCGTACACTTAAACTCCAGCTTGCTGCGATACATATGGATCAGGCGGACAAAGCTGTTGATCTTCTGAGAGGCTTTGCCCAGACCGGGCACATCGCCGGCACAGTCCAGGGCCTCAAAAAAGCTCATATCATAATCTGCGGCATAACCGGCCACCTTGGAAATACTGGTGGCACCGATGCCTCGTTTAGGAATATTGATAATACGCTGTACCGCCAGATCGTCCTGACCACTATAAATGGTCTTTAAATAGGCCAGCATATCCTTGATCTCCTTGCGCTGATAGAAGTTGACACCACCCACCAGACGATAAGGAATATTGTACTGGATACATTTTTCTTCCAATAGACGGGACTGGGCATTGGTACGATACAGTACGGCGCAGTCCTTTAATGCCAGACCGTCCTCATTGGCCTTGCGAATGGCGCGAACGATAGCTCCTGCCTCATCGTAGGCGGTATCATACTGGGCATAACGCACCGCCTCACCCTTTTCATTGGCTGTCCACAGTTTCTTATCCTTACGGCCCTCATTGTTGGCGATCACCGCATTGGCCACGTCCAGGATATTCTGCGTAGAACGATAATTCTGCTCCAGCTTGATGACCTTAGCCTCAGGATAGATCTGCTCGAAATTCAAAATATTGCCGATATTGGCACCGCGAAACTTGTAGATGGACTGATCATCGTCACCTACTACGCACAGATTCTTATATCGGCCTGCCAGCAGGCTCACCAGGCGGAACTGAGCCGTGTTGGTATCCTGATACTCGTCCACCATAATATACTGGAAACGATCCTGATAGCGACCGCGGACCTCTGCATTGTGCTGCAGCAGCTCCACCGTCTTCATGATCAAATCATCGAAATCAAAGGCATTATTTTTGCGCAGCTGGGCCTGATACTCCTGATAGGCATCAGCCATGCGCATACGACGATAATCACCGGAAGCCATGGTATAAAACTCCTCAGGAGTCACCAGCTCGTTCTTCTGAGTGGAGATCACGCCCAGCAAGGTCTTTTCCTTGTACATCTTAGGATCCAGATCCAGCTTTTTCATAACCTGGCGCATCAGCACCTTTTGATCGTCGGCATCATAGATGGTAAAGTTGCGGTCATAGCCCAGATACTCTGCATCTCGACGCAGGATCCGCACGCACATGGAGTGGAAGGTAGATACCCAGATGGCATCGGCCCCAAACTCTACCAGACGATCCACACGCTCCCGCATCTCTCCGGCAGCCTTGTTGGTAAAGGTAATGGCCAGGATATTCCAGGGAGCCACTCCCTTTTCCTCGATCAAATAGGCGATACGATGGGTCAGTGCTCGGGTCTTGCCGGATCCGGCACCAGCCAACACTAAAACAGGGCCCTCTGTGGTAAAGACGGCCTCTTGCTGCATAGGATTTAAGGTATCATAAATATTACTCATTGGGTTCCCCCGTTCTTACTTATCAAAAGACAGGTGCTGATCGTTTCATCCGTCAACACCATACAATCATTTTCATATATTCGGCTGTAACAGCCACAGAGATAGCATACCACACCGCTCCCATCTTGTCATGCCTTTTCACCAAAAAATCGAACATTTTTTCGATTCTCTTTTTCTCTCAGCAAAATATGCGTGACAGTGTAAGAGAAAAATGCTATACTTATTTTATATGTGACTGTCCATTTGCCCCATATATTATCCAGTCGATCACCTCAAAGGAGTCGCCATGCAGACACTGAATCAAGATATCAAAAATCGCACCTTTCAGCCCATATACTGTCTCTATGGCGAAGAAGCTTACTTAAAGCGCAGCTTTAAAATGCGCCTGCGGGATGCCATCTTAGACGGCGATACCATGAACTATCACCATTTCGAGGGCAAGGACGCTGAGCCAAAGGCCATCATGGAGGCCGCCGACACCATGCCTTTCTTTGCCGACTACCGCCTTATCGTTATCGAAGACAGTGGCCTCTTTAAAAAAGAGGCAGATGCTCTGGTCAAATATATTCCTAACATGCCGGAAACCACCATCCTGATTTTTGTGGAATCTCAGATGGACAAGCGCAGCAAGCTGTACAAAGCGGTCAATGCCAAGGGCTATGTGGTGGAATTAAAACGCCAGGAGCCTGCCTACATCGAAAAGTGGATCCTGTCTATCTTAAAAAAAGAAGGACGCCAGATCACCCGCAACACCATGACCCATTTTCTGGAGCGCACCGGCAATGACATGGATCTGATCCGCAGTGAGCTGGACAAACTGCTGGCCTACACCGACGGCCGGGATGTGATCACCACTCAGGACGTGGATGAGATTGGCTCTGTGCAGATCACCGGCCATATTTTCGATATGGTGGCTGCCATTTCCACTCACAATCGTGCTAAGGCACTGGCCCTTTACAACGACCTGCTGGCCCTCAAGGAGCCTCCCATGAGGATCCTGTTCCTCATCGCCCGCCAGTTTAACCAGCTATTGCAGCTGCGTCAGCTGTCCGATGAAAATGTAGACCAGGCCACCATGGCTAAGCAACTGAGTCTCAATCCTTATGTGGTGGGCAAACTGCGTACCCAGGCCCGCTCATTCACTTACACAGCTTTAAAAGACGCTGTCACCGCCTGTGTAGATGCAGAAGAAGCCGTAAAGACCGGTAACCTGTCCGACCAGATGGCTGTGGAGATGGTGCTGGTACAGTTGAGTAAATAATACATTCTATTACATGTCAGTTTCCAGAAATAGCAATGACGGCGCAGAGCTTTATCTCTGCGCCGTCACTGCTGTTTCACAGTAAGGAGGTATCTAATAAAGGAGGGAGGAGTCCAATTAATTATCCGACATATAATTCACAATTTTTTTAACATCGGAAGGATTATGCGTAACCAACTCTACGACAGGGATGGTTCCCTCAAAATAAATTTTAGTAAATGATACGAATTGACTTAGTTTCGATTTTAAATTATAAACATCACCGTTTTTTGTTATGAGCTCTACTTTTCCCTCACACTGATCAATTGCTCCGAAAAACTTATCAATGTTGGTAATATTCATAATTTTCATCTTCATAATTTCATTTCCTCTCGGTTTACAACAGATTGTTTTGTAAGGGTTTTATTTTTTACAACTAGATTATATATCTTTTTATTCGATAATTCCATAACCCTAATAAGACAAAACATACACTAAATGATACAATTTTCGTCTACTTTCTCTCATTTCCTTTCTTTATATTTTAAGCATATTTTCAAAAATATATCAAAAAACCTGCATTATTTGATTCTATGTTTTACATATTTCTTTCTTCTCGTCCATATACTGTAATAACGAGATTTTTCTCATTATTTCAGATATGGAGGTTAAGCATATGCCCAGAGGAAAAGCTATCAAGCGTTCTCTTGATGAACAGATCACGATCCTGGAAGAAGATATCCGCATCGCTCAAAACAAACTGAATAAACTGCAAAACAAATGGAAGGAACTACAGAAGCAGAAAAAAGAGGAAGATATGACCAGTCTGTATGCTCTCATTCAGGAGTCCGGTATGTCTCTGGAACAGGTACGCCAGATGCTGGCGGACAGTTGTACACAGTCACCACCTCAGGACTCTTTCGAGCCTACTCGCTTTAGCTCTATGGAATCTGTGGCGAATCAAAATTATATTGCTTAGAAAAACACCCCTGAGACCTACTGTCTCAGGGGCGTTGCTTAATCTTCATTCTTTTCGTACAACTTTTTTCGTATCCACTCCATGTTTACTTTTTATTTCTGGTTTATACCTCCTTCACCACAGCCTCGTCATTCTTTCTTACGCTCTCAATGCCCTTTAAGCAAGATTCTTTCTTCTTATACGCCTGAGACACAGCAATTGTCTGACCGTTAGCAGCCTTCATACGGAAACGATACTTGCCATTGGCGTCCATATATACTTCAAAAGAACCGGTTCTGGGCGTAGTTTTTTCCACCACGGGCCCCGCCTCACCAGAGGTCTCTTCGGAGGCTTCCTTAATATCCTCTACTTCTTCCTCCTCTTCGACTTCTGCCTCTCCCGCTATGTCCTCCTCCGAGTCTTCATCCTCCTCGTCGTCATCTTCCTCATCGTCATCATCATCCTCGTCATCTTCTCCATCCTGAGCGATGACAGCCAGACGCTGATAGATGGCCTCAAAGAATTCTGCCACCTTTTTGCCGCCTTCGGCGGTCAGTTCTACTTCGGCCTCTTCCATAGCAGCGGCTACGATATCGATGGTTCCCTCAAATGCTTCTTCATTAAACTTCATAATGCAGTCCTCCTTTGTGTAGGATGAATTTTCGGTTATTAAAATTATATCGTGCCAGCCTTGCATCCGCAAGAAAATTTTCTATTAAATAAAGAAAACCGAGGTTTGTTT